>CALKIX010000023.1 GCA_937995665.1 uncultured Hellea sp.
ACCATTTGCTTGCGGCCCAGATTTTCGCGCTCGGCGATGTAAATCATTTCCTTGGTGATGATGCCCGCCTTGGCGAACTCATATTGGGTGACCATCTCCCCGTCTATGCCGCGCAGGGGCTTGTTTTTCACGGGGAACTCACGCGCGAGGAAACGGCCCGACGCGCCGCCATTATCTTCGGGCTTAACGTCGCGCCCTTCATATTCCTCCACGCCGCCGCGCTGCTTCACCCATTCGGTACGAGGGCGGGCAAGGCCCTTCTCAACGTCAATGGTGATGTCAGGGTCAGAATAAGGACCAGAGGTATCATAAACAGGCACATCAGGCTCATTGGCGGATGGGTGCAAATGCACCAAGCGGTGCGGCACGCGCAAGGTAGGGTCGGCCTCAGGCGCGGTGTAAACTTTGGAGGAGGACGGCAATCCGCCCGTGGTCACTTCGGGGGTCTGGAACTCAGACTGGTCGATGGGCTTGTTCATGAGGTTCTTCCAACTCTAAATTTATCAAGGGGACTTAGTGAGCGGCCATGCGCGAGCAGCCTTTGCGTGATGCAAAGCATGGGCTCTCCGGTATGTAATGTCTTCACTTTCATGTTTCCGTCCTTCCGCCGATGCAAATCGGATCAAGTTCAAAGGATACATCTCAGCTCGGTGATTGCCATGCAAACACTCAAGCGCTCCTCGGAGTACCCCATCTATGCCGTTTTGTGCGCGATTGGGCAAGCTGCATTTTTTGAAAAGGCAGATAGCAAAAAGTTCAGAAAACTGCGCGATAAGTAAATACGGTAAACACATTGTTAAATGTTCGCTAATAGACGTTAACCTATCAAAACGCAGATAATTATTGGGGAATAAACTGCGTCGGTGAATTTGGGTAAGTTGGGGATAATCGAGAGTGGTCTATCAATTAATTTATACAAGCTCGGCAACCGAGCTGCTCGACAGCGATGCTCTAAAAGAACTTGCCCTAAAAGCCACATCTAAGAACAAATCAAACCAAATCACCGGTCTATTATTACATTGTCAGGGCTTGATTTTTCAAGTTTTGGAAGGTGATAAAAATGATGTTATCAATCTTTATGAAACCATAGCCGCAGATAAAAAACATAGCGGTATCCTTGTCCTTATGCAGCGCGAAACAGATCGCCGCGAATTTCCCGATTGGTATATGGGGTATAAAGACAAGAATAATCTCGTGGAACTCAACACCCTCTTCGCGCTAACCCGCAAAAGCCTCGCCTACTATATGCCCATAGTGCCATCGGAAGAGCTGGCAACGCTCATCCAGAGCTATATGCGCGCCAGCGGGCTCTAGCTTAGCAGAAGCCTACCCAAAGAGCTTAGAGACACTCTCATCATTTGAAATGCGGCGGATCGCTTCGCCCAGCAATGTCGCTATGGAAACTTCGCGAATTTTCTTACAAGACTTTACGGCCTCTGGCTGAGAAATAGAGTTGGTGATAACCACCTCAGTCAGCTCTGATTTAGTAATACGCTCCACCGCAGGATCGGACAGCACACCATGAGTAATATATGCCGAGACTGAATTTGCGCCATGTTCTTTGAGCGCTTTGGCTGCATTACACAATGTGCCGCCTGAATCGATAATATCATCATAGAGAATACAATTACGCCCTTTAACATCACCAATGATATTCATAACCTCGCTCTCGCCCGCTTTGGGACGGCGCTTATCGACAATAGCGATATCGGCGTTAAACATCTTCGCAATAGAGCGCGTGCGCACTACCCCGCCCGTATCGGGGGAGACGAAAAGAAGATTATCACGGTCTTTTTTCGAAAATCGGTCTTTAATATCATCAACAAAAACAGGCTGACCAAAAAGGTTATCTGTGGGAATATCAAAAAAGCCTTGAATTTGGCCTGCATGTAAATCGCAGGTCAAAACGCGGTGCGCGCCCGCTTTTACAATAAGGTTCGCGACAAGCTTGGCAGAAATAGGTGTACGCCCGCCTGTCTTGCGGTCTTGGCGCGCATATCCATAATAAGGAACGACCGCTGTAATCCGCTTGGCAGACGCACGTAAAAGCGCGTCGATAAGAATAAGTAATTCCATCAAGTGGTCATTGGCCGGTGCAGAGGTCGGCTGAATCAGAAAGATATCTTCCCCGCGTACATTTTCATTAATTTTGGCGAAAATTTCCTGATCGCGGAATCGTTCTATATCGACGGATGTTAAGGGCACATCCAGCACATCGGCTATACCTTGGGCTAGAGACTCGTTGGCCGTACCGCTAATCAATTTCATGGCTCATTCACCTTCAAGAGCAATGTTGTTTTTCAAGCCTCTTAGGCGCGGCGCGGGCAGATGTAAATCACTCTCTGAGAATTATGACAGAAATATTACGCCCATAACCGCTAACACCCTGATGCGTATTATATCTATAGCTGAAATAGTCTTGCGGCTGGCCATAGGTGCAATCGCTTAAAGCTGCGATTCGGGTGACTCCGTGCGCGCGCAAGCGGGCCAAAATATAGGCTTTGAGGTCAAAATGGGGCTTACCCGAAGGGCCATCTTCAAAAAAGCAATCATCAGCTTCATTAAGAGCAAGGATATTATCGCGAAACTCATCGCCGACTTCGTAATTTTTCTGGCTGATGCAGGGCCCCAGCACGGCGCATATGGATTCGCGCGAAGCCCCCAAATTCTCCATCGCCTCGATCGTGGCGCTGGTGACACCCGCCAGCGCGCCGCGCCAGCCAGCATGACAGGCCCCTATGACGCCCGCCTCTGGGTCACTCAACAGCACCGGCCCGCAATCTGCCGATAGCGAAGAGAGCGCGATGCCTTTTACGCGCGTGACCATACTGTCGGCTTCGGGCAACGGCCCCTCAAATGGCGCATCTATGGTCAAGACTTTGGGGCTGTGAATTTGAGACAGACTGAGAAGGTGCGAAGGCGCGCAGCCTATGGCCCGCGCAATATGCGCTCTATTTTTTACAATATTTTCGGGCGCATCCTTTGAGCCCTGCCCTACATTTAGGCTTGCATAAACTCCGCCTGATACGCCGCCATTGCGTCCAAAGAAACCATGGGTGACGCCGTCGTGAGCTAGCAGCTCATGTGTTTTGAAAGGCGGGCTCATGCCAAAGGCTCTGCAAAGCTCTTAAAGCCTAAAGGCAATTCCATTCCACCAGATTGCACCGCTATAGCTTTGAATAATGCGCCCATTTCCGCATCATCCGTTAAGCGGTGAAGCTGGCGTCCAATTTTGGCTTTGGATTCGGGCACGGCGCGCGCCAAGGCCATAGCGCGCATCTCAAGGCCAAGCTTGGAGAGAAATTCGCGCTGCTCCACAGGCTGAGTGACGCGCATATTCACGGAATGGGCCGCCTCGATGAAGGCTGCAAAATCAACGCGTGCGGTCAAGTCTGTATTTCCAGGATCTAAGAACACGCCGACTTTCTTATGACGCTTTAGCGCTTGGAGGCTATCGCCAAATTCTGTCTCTGCGGGCCCGTAATCAATGAAAAGCGCGCGGCCTTTATCTGTCTCAAAACGTGCCTTTATCTGATCGAGCACTTGGGCGGCAGCGGGGCTGACTTCTAGGAGTTCATCAATTTTGGCGTCTTTTTGCGCGGCAGGTAAGCTCGCTTGGACGACGTCTGAAAGCGGGACAGGAGAGAGCGCATATTGCAGCCGTTCATCAATATAGCTGACTACGCGTTCTTGCCATCCCGCGCGGCCCGCAAACCGGTCTTTTTGCACGAATTGGCGAATAGGTAGGCAGTCGAGAAATTCATTACCGACAATAATAATCGGCCCCGCCGCGACGCTGGCGAGGTCAGGCGCCCAGCTTACGGGGCAAGGCGCAGCGGCGAGTGTTTTCGCCTGCACCGCTTCCAGCGCGGCTGAGGCCTCAATCAGTGTTACATTGACGGCTTTTAGAAAATCTTTATCCAACTGCGCGGCCCGTAGCATATCGGCCATCATAATCCCGCGCCCTGGCCCCATTTCGACAAGCTGCACTTTCTCGGGCTTACCCATATCCATCCAGCTTTGCAGCGCCCAAAGACCGATTAGCTCGCCAAACATCTGGCTGATTTCTGGCGCAGTAATAAAGTCCCCATCCGAGCCGAGCGGATCACGCGTGGGGTAATAACCATCGACCGGATCAAGCAGGCAAAAGGTCATATATTCTGCGACCGTTAGCGGGCCCTGGGCCTTAATACGCTCAATCAAGCGCTCTTTAAGACGGCTCATCTCTAAGCCTGTGCGGGGGCGCTATCATCAACGCGCTTAGGCGAGACAGGCGCGCGGCGATTGGCCCAAACTAAAATCATCGTACCAATAAGTACCATAGGCAATGAATAGCTCATGCCGCGGGTCAGCGGGCCAAAGAGCGGGGCGTCAGGCTCGCGGAAAAACTCCACGAAAAAGCGAAAGGCCCCGTAAAGCAAAATGAAGGTGCCTGAGGCAATGCCCGGCTTGGTCAGCGCTTTATGGTTCAGACACAAAAAACGAATAACGAAGAAAATCACAATGCCTTCAAGGAAGGCTTCATAAAGCTGGCTGGGGTGGCGCGGCTGACTGTCTGGCGCTTTGTTGAAAATAAAACCCCATGGCACATCCGTCACGCGGCCATAAAGTTCTTGATTTATGAAATTACCCAAAAAACGCACCGCGCCCAGCCCGATAGGCGCGCCGACCGCCGCCATATCCGCGATGCGCCACAGGCTTACTTTTTTGCGCCATGCCGCATAGAGAACGGCGGCGCACACCCCAAGGAAGCCGCCATGAAAACTCATTCCGCCTTGCCAAACTTTGAACACATCAAGCGGGGCCATCCAAAACATGTCTGTGGCATAGAATAAGACATAACCCAGCCGCCCGCCAGCAATAATGCCGATGAGGCAATAAAACATCAAATCTTGGAGCATGACCTTGCTAGGCACGATTTCAGGCTTGCGCGCCGCAGGGCCCGCCGTCCAGATTTCGCGCTTTTTGACAAGGCTGGCCGCGTAAAAATATGCGCCGTACAGCCCTATAATATAGGAAATGCCATACCATTTGACGCTGAAACTACCGATCGAAATCGCGTTTTCGCTAATCCAAGGGGGAAAGGTAATGGCGTTTATAAGGTCTATCATTTGCCCGCGTCAGTTTATTGCAGTTTATCTACTGGAAAAACTGATAACCTGCGCTTATCTTGAAAGAAAGCCAAAACGGACTAGAAAGCGGACATTGTCATGCAAAATAAAGCCAGACCTCTCGACGACCTCTCCAATCTCATGACGAACGCTATGGGCGCGGTCAAAGGCGTGGGGGATGAAGTTAAAGCCATGGGCCGCTCACAAGCCGAACGCCTTATCGCAGATATGGATTTGGTCAGCCGCGATGAATTTGAAGTCCTAAAGGAAATGCTCATTGCATCTCAAGCCGAGACGGCCAAGCTTCAAAAAGAAGTCAAAGCGCTCAAAGCGAAGCTTAAAAAATAACGGGCTAAACCCTTAAAATCCCTGGATGAACGCAAGGTAACTGAATAAAAGCTAACACGCATTTTCAGCCTCCGTTCAGCTTCACATGCTATACAGCTCTTGCGTGCGTCCCCTCTGTGACGCTTCCCACCCCCTTCGGGCGAGCGGTCAATGAGAGGCAAAGCCTCGGCACCGACCCACAGATCACGCAGCAGGGCGGCGGCTATCGTTTTTTCTCTCTCTTAGATAGCCCCGCTTCTGTCTTTTCTTCCCGTTTCCGTTCCGTACAAGTTAACAAGGCGCGATAGGCCTAATCTTACGATTGTTAGCCCGCTGCCTCGGGCCCATTTTTCGCTGCGCTCGACTTGGTCAATAGAGTTATCAAGACAGCATAGGGCGATGATGGGGCGGGTAAGCCCCTCGCCTAGTGCCGTTTTCGCCCGTCTGATGCGAGCGCGCGCATCTATGCAGCGCTGGGCCTTATCAGCCTGCCCGTTATAGCGCGTCTTATCTGCGCCCGCGCTCATATAATTCTGCGTGGAGACGTTCTCATAGCCCGCAAGATGGTAGTCCCACGCAATTCGTTGTCCCGCCTCATATTGCGCCTTGGTGATTAGCGGCTCACCCGCTTTGTCCTTGCGGCGCGAAAGCCTATCAAGGGCCGAGAGTGCGCTATTGACGCTAACCTTACGCCGCACCCCGCTAGGCACATAGACCTCACGCTCTTCCATATCACGGTGCTGGGCGGCTCTATCTGGAGATGGCGATAAAGCGCGCGCGAGGCTATCGGCGATTTTGAACCCAAAGGCATCACTAGCCAGCCCGCCCGCACGCTCCAGGCTCTCAAAGCTTTTGGCGCTGACCCAGCTAATTGGGCGCTTGCGCCGATCGCCATAAGGATATGCTGGATAGGCGTTACTTTGCCCTGCTGCGATAACTGCGCGGTATTGAATAAGCCGCTTGGCCAGCTGTGTGTCTGCGCGCGAGAGCATTAGCTGGCCTGTACGTCTGGCATTTGATTGAGGAAATTTTCCAATATCAATAATTTTCCATCCAAAACGGGATCATCACGCTGGTCTTCTATAACCGTGCAAGCATGGGAAACGGTCGAAAAATGACGGCCAAAGATTTCGGCCACGCGGGATTTCGTCGCATTAAAAGTGCAGCACATCAAATACATGGACACCTGTCTGGCATAGCTGACCGCACTGGGCCCTTTAAGCGGAGCAATAATCTCAGCTTCGGGCACGCCAAATTCAATGGCAACAGCCGCAATGATCAAGCGCGCTCGCGCTGCATCTATAAAGTAGGGTGTAGAATTTTTAGGGCGCATGGAACTCTCATATTATTATTGTTCTTGTGTATTTATAACACATATTAACTTTATGAGGATTATATTCCTAGTAAATTATATACACCTATAGGTTGTGCTGTAGGATTTTCTAGTAAAAAAAATTATAAGTAATTGTTTTTAGGCGTAATTTAATTGCTGAACGGGTTCCGCCGCTCTGGAATCGGAGAGTTTTACAAGATGGTCATAACCGAGGATAAGGTTAATATCACGGCCATTCTCTGATAATGGCATGCGGAGCCAGAACTGAGCCATGTGGCTACCATTGGGCGTTCCCGGCTTTGTCACCCCCACATAAGGGCGACGATTATTGACGACTTGACCAAGGACGCGGTTCCAATATCCGCGCTTATCCCCTATCGGCAGGTCACTAATGAGCTGGCCTTGAATTTCATCTTCATAAAGGTTCCAAAATCCTGTACCCGCAAGGCGGTAGCGAAACTGACGCATGCCATTCTCATGCTCTATATCGATAAGGCTAGTCATGGAAAGCTGTCCAGTAATGTCTTCGGGAAGAATATCATGACGAGATGGGAAGGCTCCGCCTTTACATTTCGACCGCCAATAGTCATAAAAATATTGTT
>CALKIX010000024.1 GCA_937995665.1 uncultured Hellea sp.
ACTTAGAAAGCGTTGAAATCTTAACAATTTATTCAAGTTAAATTCACAAAATTACATGGAATTAAGGTAGTTATTTTCCATTCTGATGCAAAAATCATGACAAAGGCATATAATACCCCTCTTTTAGCCCTGCTAATGTGCGCGCTTGCACATTGAAGGGCGGTTTTAGTCGCCCCTTAAAATGCTCAGTGACGAGGCTATGGAAGAAAGATTCTGGCTCTTTTTTACGAATTTGCGCCAGATTTTGGAACCACCTTGCGCCTTTGGCAACATGACCGATCTCGTCATTGTAAATAATTTTCAAGATTTCAACGCTTTCTAAGTCCCCGACTCTAGTTAGTTTTTCAATCATTGAGGGTGTGACGTCCAGACCACGCGCCTCAAGAACCATAGGCGCGATGGCCAGCCGGGCGGCAAAATTGTCTTTTGTGGAATATGCGGCCTCCCAAAGGCCGTCATGGGCAGGCAGGTCGCCATATTCTATACCCAGTGCCTTCATGCGTTCTACCAACAGACCAAAATGGCGCGCTTCGTCATCACAGACCTCAATCCAGTCGTTGATAAAAGCATATCTATCGGTCTCAGCTATATCTGGATGATGACCAAAACGGGCAACCATGTCGGCGGCCAGATCAATGGCATTAAGCTCAATATGGGCCACGGCATGGAGCAGGGCGGCGCGGCCTTGGGGCGAGCCAAGCCGGCGGCGCGGGACATCTGCGGGCGGCACTAATGCGGGCCTTGGCGGGCGCGCAGGCCTGTTGGGGAGCTTAACTGCGGGCGTGCCAAGCGTCTTATGGTCAAGCCAATCTTTCTTTAAGGCTTGCGCAGCTTGACATTTCAGCGGTGCGCTGCGCGCGCAGAGGACGGCCAGAGCCTTGTCATAGGCTCCCATGAGCTAGGCTGTATGGGCTTTAAGGACTGTGAGGACCTTTTCAATATGGTCTTTGACTCGCACTTTACGCCAAATTTCCAAAATTTTCCCGTCTGGACCAATCAGATACGTCGCGCGCTCAATGCCCATAAATTTCTTGCCATACATGTTTTTCTCAACCCAGACGCCATAGGCATCGAGGGTGTCACCAGCCTCATCGGCGCCCAAATCAATGGTCAGCTCTTGTTTGGCGATGAATTTGTCATGTTTTTCAGAGCTATCCTTGGAGACACCCAGAATTTTGGCGCCCAGCGCTTCAAAAGCGGCCTTTTGCTCAGTAAAGCCGATGGCCTGTTTCGTACAGCCGGGTGTGTTGTCTTTGGGATAGAAATAAAGGATTAAATATTGTCCTTTGTAATCTGCCAAAGAAACAGTATTGCCCCCATTAGCTGGCATTGTGAAATTGGGCGCTGGGCTGCCTATCTCTAGTGTCATGGGATATCCTACTCTATATGTGTTTTTGTACTATGTTACGTATCGGTTACTTGCTTACGCTAAAAGGAAACCGTAAGTTTTCATCATCTATGCTTTGCTTGTCCTATGACTGATACGCCGCCTCTTCGCAAGAGCCTGAAAATGCGCTTTAAAGCTCTCCTCAGGCCTGCGCAAAATCGAGGTAATGATATAAAACAAGACGAGACCCCGCCGCGCAAGCGAGGCAGTTTTCGCTTTTCCAGCTTTTTACAAGCCTTCTGGGGCATTCTTAAAGATGTTTTTGGCGAGTTAGTTGCTGTTGTCATTGGTTTGGCGATACTTTGGTTTGGCGCGTTAAATAGCCTGCTTACGGCCCAAAGTGTTGATGTGCTTGGCTTAAAGCCCAATGCGCAAATGCTCTTCTCACAGCTTTTTAATGGATCAGATGCCGAAATTGGGGAAATGCGGCTAAGCTGGAACCCTGCCACAAATACTGTTGAGTTTCGAAGCTATGATGTCGTGATAAATGATAAGCATGGCCACGAAATCGAGACGATATCTGGGCTGGAAACAGAAATCCCTCTAAAAGAAGCTATTAAGGGGCGTTTTAAGCCCTCCGAACTGACGATTGATGGGGGCTCCGTAACATGGTTCCGAGATAGTCAGGGCGATGTTGTCGCTGGGATGGGCACGCCTGATACTGTGGGGCGTTTGGGCCCTGTTTGGCGCGGAGCGCAGCCGGGCGGGCCGCAGGCTGCTCCAAATGTTGACGGTGTTAATCACGTCACAATTACCAATGCGACGGCCTATATTATTGATGATCGGGACGGCGTTGATATTGTTTTGCGCAATACAGATATGGCATTTTCGCAAAACCAAGATAGCGCGAATATTACGGTCAAATCCTCCTTAGAGACAAAGGGCGAAACCAGTCCCTTTACGCTTGATATCGAGGCGTCGCCTGACTTTAAAGATTATAGTGTAAAGATTGAGGCAGAACATTTAAATCCAGCCATATTAGCGCCGCGCCGTGGGCGCTATGCGCGCTACCGCATTGTTGATGCTAATATTGATACCAAAGCCAGTTTTACCGTCTCGCGTGATACCGGTCTTCAGCGCGCTGATATTGACCTGAACTCAGGGGCAGGGCGTCTCTCGCTAGAGGATAGGCCGCTCGACTTTCAGGCGTTGAATATCCAAGCCTTTCTTACGCCTGGTTCGCAAATTATGGACATTACAAAGTTAGGCTTAACATCTGAAAAGCTTAATTTTTATGGAGAAGGAAGTCTAAGTGAGCTAGGGGCGCTTACGGATGGAAATATAAATAGCTCCCCGGTATTTGATATGGAATTTACGGATATTTTTGTAGACGCCACTCCTGTTTTTGAGGCGCCTATTAAACTATCAAAACTTGTAACCCAAGGGCGGCTAGATATCGATAGCCGCTTGCTCAGCTTAAAGCAGCTGCAAGCTGATTTTGATGGCTACAGTCTAAGCGCGCAAGGTCAAGTGCAGCAGGGTGATGAGGGGCGCTGGAAGCGCGTACAATTAAGCGGGCGTTCTCGTGGCAATTTTTCTGATAAAGACTTGCTCACGCTATGGCCCGTTAAAGCAGGGGATGGGGCGCGGCGCTGGATTGATAACTCAGTGATGAAGGCTATGCTTAGCAATCTTAAATTTGATGTGGATATGAATGAGGACGTTTTTAGCGGCAGCTTTCCAACATCAGAGGATTTACAGGTGAGTTTTGATGTTACAGGCGCTGATGTCAAATATATCAGTACCATGACGCCTTATCTGGGGGCTTCTGGAACAGGCGTTATCTCGGGCAATAGCGGAACCTTCACGGGGGGCGGCGGACAAGTAGGCACGATAGAGGTTGATGTAGCGAATGCACGTGTTCCTGAGCTTTTTAGAAGAGGTAGCGACATAAAGCTTGCCATTAAGGGCCGTGGAGAAGCGCAAGAGCTTATTGGGCTGATTGATCAAAAGCCCTTTGAATTTGCCTCTAAATATGGCGTTGATCCGAATGATTTTAAGGGGCAAGGTGAAGTTTCTCTGGATATCACACGTCCTTTGCTTGTCTATTTTGACCGAGACCGCATCCTTTTCTCGGCAAAAGGCGACTTTAAAAATGCGTCTGCGCCATTTTCGATTGGCCCGCATCAGCTAAAGGATGCAGATGTCAGTGTAGTCGCCGATAGAACAGGAATGTCTATCAAAGGCCCAGCCTCGATAGGTGCATGGCGCACGCAATTGGAATGGGAAGAAGTTTTTGATTACGGTGCGACGCCAACGCGCTACCGCGTGACGGGGGCCTTAGACCGCGATACGCTCGATAGTCTGGGCATGGGCTTTAGGGGACATTATGACGGTACGATTAGTCTTGATATTGAAGCTTTGGGACAAGGCCTTGAGCTCTCTTCAGGAAAAATTACAGCAGATTTAAGCGCCGCAACGCTAAACTTTGAGCCGCATTGGTCCAAAGAGGCGGGTGTTTCTGGGGAGTTTATCGGCAATTTAGAGGTCTCAGAAACTGGCGGGATGCATTTTCCGAGTTTATCTGTCAAAGCGCCTGGGCTTGATATGCAAGGTAGCCTCTCGCTCGCGGATAATTTTCGCCTCCTAAATTTAGACTTTGATAAAGCCTATATTGATGGCTTTATTGATTCAGCCCTGCAGGTGAAGCCTGATGAAGCGGGCGAGAAACTCTCTATATTTATGTCGGGACGCTTTCTGGATGTCTCCGAATTTGTGTCTAATGCTATGAATTCAGGCGGGACTGCGGCGAGTATTCCGATCTTTTTAACTGCGGGTATAGACAAACTCGCACTTACTGATGCTTATGTTGTGAACAATGCCAATGTTCTTTTTGCCCATGACGGGACAGGTGTAACGGATGCTAGGCTAAGTGGTCAAACTGAGGATGGGGAGATTACCGCCGAGATTGTCACGGGACTGTTGGGTGACAAGCAAAGTCCCAATCGCAGAATAAATATTGAAATTCCTCAGACTTCAAAAGCACTCTTTGCGTTTTTTGGCATGGAAAACATCCAAGACGGTATTTTGAATATTGAGGCTGAACTGCCCCCTCTAGGCGCGCCAGGGGCGATAAATGGCACCCTAAATGTAAAGGACTTTAAGCTCATTGACGCCCCGATCTTAGCGCAAATGCTCTCAATTGGCTCATTAACAGGGCTGGTGGATACGCTCAGCGGTAGCGGATTGGCATTTGATGAGCTTAATATTCCATTTTCACTCCGTGATAGGCGTCTTAGCCTAAGAGATGCGCGTGTGTCTGGTCCTGCCTTAGGCATGACGGGGGCTGGCGAAGTGAGTTTTGAAGACCGCGTATTAGAACTCGATGGGGTCTTAGTCCCAGCCTATAGCGCCAATTCTATGCTGGGCGATATCCCGCTTATCGGTGATATCTTTATCGGCAAGAAAGGCGAGGGGGTTTTCGCGCTTAATTATACAGTGGTCGGGGCCTTTGAGAAGACGCAAATCACTGTCAATCCGCTTTCGGCTTTAACACCGGGCTTTCTGCGTGGGATATTCCGCGTTAAACGCGATAAGCTGCCAGAGAATGTCATTGCAGACATCGAGGCGGTGAAGCCTCAATAGATTTACCTCCTAGGCAGGTTTGAGCAGGGCGTGTTTCTTTTTACCGATAGAGATCTTAACCGTCCCGTCAACAATGTCCGCCGCCTCTAGCGCGCGCTCATGACTGTCGACTTTTGCGTCATTCACTTTCAAAGCGCCAGCCTTAATATGGCGGCGAGCTTCGCCGTTGGAGCCCGCGAGCCCGACCATCACAGCCGCTGCTAAAATGCCAAGGCCTTCCAGTTCGTTCATCGTGATTTCAGTTGTTGGGAGCCCATCCGCTGCGCCGCCTTTTTCAAAGGTCTCGCGGGCTGTGGCTTCGGCTTTGGCCGCCGCCTCTGCGCCGTGGAGCAGGGTCGTCGCCTCAGTCGCAAGGCGCGCTTTGGCAAGGTTGATATCAGCGCCTTCTAGGGCGTCGAGCTTAGCGATGTCTTCCATGGGCAAATCTGTGAATAGGCGAAGGAAACGTCCAACATCTGCATCATCTGTATTTCTCCAAAATTGCCAATATTCATAAGGACTTCGTGCATGTTCCTTACTCAGTTCAGGGTTGCCATTTAGCCAGACTGCGCCGTCAGCCGTCTTGCCCATTTTACCGCCTGAGGCCGTTGTAATAAGCGGGGTGGTAAAGCCGTAACATTCGGCATTTTCCATACGGCGAGACAGGTCAACACCCGTAACTATATTGCCCCACTGATCTGAGCCGCCAAGTTGCAACGTACAGCCATAACGGCGGAACAGCTCAACAAAGTCATAGCTCTGCAAGAGCGGGTAGTTAAATTCTAGGAAGGTCATAGGCTGCTCATTATCCAAGCGCCGTTTGACGGTCTCCATTGTAATCATACGGTTGACGGTAAAGAGTTTGCCGACATCTCTGAGGAACTCAATATACCCAAGGCCATCTAGCCAGTCGGCATTATCAACCATAATGGCCGCATTGGGGCCATCAAAGTCTAGAAACTTTGAGAAGACTTGCTTGATGCCGTTTTTATTTCTTTCAATCAACTCATTGGTGAGGATTGGGCGTGATTTGTCTTTGTCCGAAGGGTCGCCAATTTTCGTTGTTCCCCCGCCCAGCAGGACAATAGGGCGTCCGCCAGAAAGCTGAAGATGACGCAGCATCATAATTTGCACCAGTGAGCCGACATGCAGGCTCGGCGCGGTACAATCAAATCCGATATAGCCCGTCACAACACTGTCATTGGCCGCCTTATCAAGGCCTTCTTCATCGGTGCATTGATAGAGATAGCCGCGCTCTACGAGAGTGGTCATCAAATCGGATTGGTATTTACTCATGAATCATGCCTTATTAGGGTCTAGTCAGGGCTTCTAGCAAAGCGGCCCCTGATGTAAAGTCTGTTGTAAAGTCTGTTGTCCAAAGGTGAGCATGAACCGTCCCCCCTATATTGCCCTTGGCCTGATGAGCGGAACTTCGCTAGACGGGGTAGATGCAGCCTTTTTAAAGACAGATGGCGAGCGAATAATTCAGCTTGGGCCAAGTCTTTGTCTGCCCTTTTCAAATTCGGATCGCACTTGCTTAGAACACGCCACGCGCGAAGCGTTGGAATGGCAATTTATGGGGCCGCGTCCTGCCAGTTTTGAAGCGGCAGAGGCGGTCATTCTTAAAACCCATATCAGGGCGGTTAGAAAGCTCTGTAATGACGACCCAGTTTGGGGCAAGGACTTAGCGCTTATTGGCTTTCACGGGCAAACTGTGCTCCACCGCCCCGCCATGCAGGCGCGCATAGGGCAAACATTGCAGCTGGGCGATGGGCAGGCCTTGGCGCGGGCCATAGGCAAGCCTGTCTGGTTTGATTTTCGGAGTGATGATGTGCAAGCAGGCGGGCAGGGCGCGCCGCTAGCCCCAATCTTTCATCAGGCCTTGGTTGAGCATGCGGGGCTCGCGCGTCCTACGGCGGTGCTCAATATTGGCGGGGTTGGGAATGTCACCCTGATAAGTAAAGCTGGCCGCGTAATGGCGTCTGATACGGGGCCGGGCAATGGCCCGCTGGATATTTGGATGGCGAGGAACGGCCTTGGAGCTTTTGACCCTGATGGAAAATATGCCGCAGCGGGCACGCCGCATTTTCCGCTGGTAAAAAGCTGGCTAGAGCGGGCCTTCTTTGGCCGTCCCGCCCCGCGCTCGGCCGACCGCTATGATTTTGACGTTATCAATGATTTAAACGACCTTAGTATTAAGGACGGGGCGGCGAGCCTTGCCGCCTTTACGGTACTGGCCGCCGTTTATACGCTCAACGAGATGCGCGAGGCGCCGCAAAGCCTCATCGTGTGCGGCGGCGGGCGTCATAATAGGGCGATGATGTGGATGCTGGCCGAGCATTTGGATGCCCAAGTCAAAACCAGCGAAGATGTCGGCTGGAATTCCGATGCGATAGAGGCGCAGGCCTTTGCTTATCTGGCTGTGCGCGCCAAATGGCGATTGCCGATATCTTTTCCTATGACAACGGGCGTGCCAAAACCTATGAGCGGCGGGCGCTTGGCCCAACCTTTTTAAATTAGGCCTTCTTAAAGGACTTTATTCTCGCGCGGCGGGCAATATTCTGGGTCCAGATTGGCGTCCAGATAATCATCAACGACATAGAGCGCTTCGTCCAGATGGTCTGTGTAGAAATGGTCGGCGCCTTCGATGCGGTATGTATGAATCTTATGGCCCTTTTGCACGCGGATTTTCTCGACTACAAGGTCAACATCATCGGCGGGCACAATCGGGTCATTACTGCCATATGTAATCAAGCCAGACGCAGGACAGGGCGCGAGGAACGCAAAGTCATAAGTATTGGTCGGAAGGCTCATAGAGATAAAGCCAGCAACCTCTGGGCGGCGCATTAGCAGCTGCATCCCAATCCATGCGCCAAAGCTATAGCCCGAAACCCAAGAAAAGGGCGCGTTCTGGTTAAAGCTTTGTAGATAGTCTAGCGCATAGGCGGCGTCTTGCAGCTCGCCTTGGCCATTATCATATTCGCCCATGGAGCGGCCAATGCCGCGAAAGTTAAAACGCAGCACAGAAAAGCCGCGGCGCTTATATTGCTCATACATCGCCACAGGAATGCGGTGATCCATGTGCCCGCCTGCTTTGGGGTGAGGGCTAAGGATAAGCGCGCAAGGTGCGTTGGGATTATCCGATGGGTGATAACGGCCTTCAAGGCGGCCCTCTGGGCCGGCGAAAATGACTTCTGGCATAAATGCCCCTTATATAATTTGTCGCAGCAAATATTAAAAATCTGCGCTGACTTAATCTTGACTAAATCAGTCGGAATTACTACATGCCTGCTGTATTTAGAGTTTCGGAGCGGCCTTTAACAAGCCCGCTCTCGAAAAGCGAGAAAAAAACCTTCTTTGAGAGGGGTTACAGGTGAAATTGACAGCAAAAGGACGTTATGCGGTGATGGCCGTGGCCGATATGGCCGCGCAAGGCGCCTCTGCGCGCTCCTCGCTCAGTGATATTTCCGCCCGTCAAAACATTTCGCTGAGCTTTTTAGAGCAGCTTTTTGGCAAATTACGCCGCGCTGGTCTGGTCGAGAGCACGCGCGGGGCGGCGGGCGGCTATCAGCTCACGCAAGAGCCAAGCGCGCTTACCCTCGATAAAATCATCTTTGCGGTTAATGAAGACATCAAAGCCCATGGCTGCTCACCGGAAGCTAAAATCGCCTGTACAGGCAAGACCGATCGCTGCTTAACCCATGATCTCTGGGGCGCGCTTGAAAACCATATCGAGCAATTCTTAGCCAGCGTGAGCGTGCAAGACGTCGTCGATGGGCGCTTGCCTGTGGCAGAGCTGGAGGCGGCGGAATGAGACGCCTTTATTTCGACTATAACGCCACTGCGCCGATGCTGGCTGAGGCCAAAGCGGCTGTCGCTGCGGCGATGGATGTGGCGGGTAATCCTTCGGCCCAGCACGGCGATGGCCGCGCGGCGAGCGCGTTGGTCTCGGGCGGGCGCGAAGCTATCGGCCTTGCCATGGGTGTCTGCGCGCAGGATATTGTGTTTACCAGCGGCGGGACAGAGGGCAATAATATGGCCGTCTTCTCGGCGTGGGATGCGGGTTGCCGCAAGATGCTCTTTTCCAGCGCTGACCATCCCGCGAGCTATCGGGCTGCGGCGCAATGGGGCTGTCCGCATGAATTTATCCCTGTGGATGCTAATGGCGTCACTGATTTGGCATGGCTAAAAACTCGCCTTGAAAATTGGGACGCGGCGGATGGGCAGGTCTTTGTTTCTGTCGCGGCGGCCAATAGCGAGACGGGCGTTTTGCAGCCCGTCGAGGCGATAGCTGAACTTGTTGAAAAAGCTGGCGGATTGCTCCTCGTCGATGCGGTGCAGGCGCTCGGTAAAATCCCGATGAGTTTCCAAGCGGATTACCTAGTGACTTCGGCGCATAAAATTGGCGGGCCTAAGGGCGTAGGCGCGGTTTATATCGCCCCTGACGCGCCTGTCAGTTCATTGCTATGCGGGGGAGGCCAAGAGCGCCGCCGCCGGGCTGGCACGATTAATGCGGCCGGGATTGCAGGCTTTGGCGCTGCGGCAAAGCTGGCAGGTGAGCTCTCTCATATCGCGCCGCTTAGAGATGCGCTTGAGCAAGGCCTCAAGGCGATGGAGCCTGATTTAGTAATATTTGGGGAAGGGGCCGCGCGCCTGCCTAATACGAGTTTTTTCTCCGTGCCAGATGCCAGCTCTATGACCCTTATGATGGGGCTTGATTTGGCGGGCATTTCCGTGTCTACGGGCACCGCTTGTTCGTCAGGCAAGGTCGGGCAGTCCCGCTTTATTGAGGCGATGGGCCGCGAGGCGGATGCGCCCAAAGGCGCGCTGCGCGTGAGCCTTGGGTCAGCGGCCACGCAAGACGATATAGACGCCTTTTTAAAGGCATGGGCGAAGCTTCGCCGCAAAACAGAAGAGGTCGCCGCATGAGCGAAGATGTAAAAGTCGCCAAGGATTCCATTGAGGAGAGCACCGTTGAAGGTGTGCGCTCGCTGGAGGCTGATAAGTATAAATATGGCTTTGATAGCGATATTGAGCAGGAGTTCGCGCCCAAAGGCCTGAATGAGGATATTGTCCGCTTTATCTCTGAGAAAAAGAATGAGCCTGACTGGCTCCTCGAATGGCGCCTTGAAGCTTATCGCCGCTGGCTGACGCTGGAGGAGCCAGAATGGGCGATGGTCGATTATCCCGAAATTGATTTCCAAGACATGTATTATTACGCTTCGCCGAAAAAGAAGGACGGGCCAAAGTCGCTGGATGAGGTCGATCCTGAAATCCTTGAGGTCTATAATAAGCTCGGTATTTCGCTTAAAGAACAAGAAGTCCTTGCGGGCGTTGAAGGCGCGCCAAAAGTCGCCGTCGATGCGGTTTTCGATAGTGTCTCTGTTGTCACGACATTCAAAGATGAGCTTGCCAAACACGGCGTGATTTTCTGCTCATTTTCCGAAGCCGTGCATAATCACCCAGAGCTGGTCAAAAAATATATGGGCTCTGTTGTGCCTGTCACGGATAATTATTACGCGACGCTGAACAATGCGGTCTTCTCTGATGGCAGCTTTGTTTACATCCCGCCGGGGGTGCGCTGCCCGATGGAGCTATCCACCTATTTCCGCATGAACGCCCAAGGCACAGGCCAGTTTGAACGCACGCTGATTATTGCCGATAAGGGTTCATATGTATCCTATCTTGAAGGCTGTACCGCGCCGATGCGCGATGAGAACCAGCTTCATGCGGCCATCGTCGAAATCATCGTCCATGATGATGCCGAGGTGAAATACTCCACCGTGCAAAATTGGTGGCCGGGCGATAGCGAAGGCAAGGGCGGGGTTTATAACTTCGTGACTAAGCGCGCGGATTGCCGCGGGAAAAACTCTAAGGTCAGCTGGACTCAGGTCGAGACAGGCTCTGCGGTCACGTGGAAATATCCAAGCTGTATTTTGCGCGGCGATGACAGCCAAGGCGAGTTCTATTCCATCGCTATTACCAATGGCCATCAGCAAGCCGATACGGGCACCAAGATGATTCATCTGGGCAAGAACACAAAATCGCGCGTGATATCCAAAGGCATCAGCGCGGGCAAATCCAACAGCACTTATCGCGGCCTTGTGACGGCCCATAAAAAGGCGACTGGCGCGCGGAATTTTACGCAATGCGATAGCTTGCTTATCGGCGATCAATGCGGCGCCCATACTGTGCCTTACATCGAGAGCAATACGCCGAGCGCGCAATTTGAGCATGAGGCGACGACGAGTAAGCTGTCTGATGATCAGCTATTCTATTGTCGCCAGCGCGGGCTTTCTGAGGAAGACGCCGTGGCGCTGCTCGTCAATGGCTTCTGCCGCGACGTGCTCCAAGAACTGCCCATGGAATTTGCCGTGGAAGCACAAAAGCTTGTGGCTATTAGCTTGGAAGGCTCCGTAGGCTAATGGCTGAGAAACCTAATCCTCCGAAATATATCTATGTGCTGGGCGCGATTGCCGCCTCTGTGCTGACCTTTATGGTGATGCGTTTTTTAGAGACTTCTATCAGGAAGAAGCCCGCGCCAACACCTGCAACATCTTCGCAAAGCGAAGGGCCTGTGCAGTCCGCCTCGCATACGATTGATGACATCGACTTTAAGAGCTATTCCAAAGAGCTGGCGCGGTTTACAGGCCTAGCTGAGGGGCAGTCGCGCGGCGAGGCGGTGGATAATATCCGCCTTTATTTCGCGCCCGAAAATGGCGAGACCATCGTTAACACGACCCAGTCAAAATTTGAGCGAGAAGACGGGGCGGTGCTCCTCTTTGGGGCGTCAGGCTTTCCTGATGATTCCATCAAAGCCGAAGAAATTTATCTTATCGTGCAAGGGCCAAAGGGCAGTCAGACATTGGCCGCTTTTGGCTCGCGACTTAAATGCCATCGCGGCGAAAATATAACGGAGTGGCAAGCAACGCCTTGCCCATAATTAAAGGAGGCCATTTTGGCTAAAACAGACCCGAAACGTAAACTCATTCAGCTTTCCGAAGGCGAGCTTGCTTATTCTATGTCCCGTGCCGTGGTGCAGGGCGATTGGTGCTTTGTCTCTGGCACAGTGGGTTATGATTACTCTAAAGGCGAGCTCCCCGAGTCTGCCGCGCAGCAAACGTCAAATGCCTTCGTCAATATCATGGCCGCGCTTAAGCAAGCCGATTTTGAACTCGGCCACACAGTGCGCGTGCAATACACCGTCAGCGATAGCAAATATGTCAAAGAGATTTTGCCGATCATCAAACAATATATGGGCAACATCCTCCCCGCCGCGACTATGGTCGTTGCCGGCATGGTCGACGAGAAGATGAAAGTCGAGGTTGAAGTGACGGCGTTTAAAGGCGGGTAG
>CALKIX010000025.1 GCA_937995665.1 uncultured Hellea sp.
AAGCCCTTTAAATCCCTCTCAGAAGGCGCGCGCAATGTCGTGCTTTACGGCACAAATGGCGCCAAGATTAAATTCGTCTATGAGGATGATGGCCGCCGCTATGAGACCACTAAAGCTTTTGAAGGCGTTATCCCCAATCTGGAGCGCCGCTACCGCGAGACGGAGTCCTCTTGGATGCGCGAAGAGCTGTCCAAATATATGTCAGATGCCCAGTGCGCGACCTGCGAAGGTAAGCGCCTAAAACCCGAAGCGCTTTGTGTGCGCGTGGCCGATATGGATATTTCCGTCACAGGCGAAATGTCGATCAAAGACGCCCTCGCCCGTTTTGAAGCCTTAAGCGGTGAGCTATCCAAAAAAGAAATGGAAATCGCCGAGCGGATTTTAAAAGAGATAAAAGACCGCTTGGTTTTCCTCAATGCAGTAGGACTTGATTACCTCACCCTCGGGCGCGGCTCAGGCTCGCTCTCTGGCGGGGAGAGCCAGCGTATTCGCCTTGCCTCGCAAATTGGATCAGGCCTGACGGGCGTTCTTTATGTCCTCGATGAGCCCTCTATTGGCTTGCACCAAAGGGACAATGCGCGGCTTTTGGAAACGCTGCAAAATCTGCGCGATTTGGGCAATACTGTCCTTGTTGTCGAACATGATGAGGACGCTATCATGACAGCGGATTATGTTGTCGATATGGGCCCGCTGGCCGGCGTGAATGGCGGCGAAGTTGTGGCCCAAGGCACGCCCGCTAAAATCAAGAAATCCAAATCGCTAACGGGGCAATATTTATCGGGCAAAAAGGAAATCTCTATCCCGAAAAATCGCCGCAAAGCTGGCGCGAAAAAAATTACTATTAAAGGCGCGCGCGGCAATAATTTGCAAAATGTGACGGCTGAATTTCCCCTAGGCATAATGACCTGCGTGACGGGCGTTTCGGGCGGGGGTAAATCCACGCTCACCGTGCAAACGCTCTATAAGGCCACTGCCCGCAGGCTGAATAAATCAACAATCGTGCCTATGCCCCATGATGATATTGAAGGCCTCGAGCATCTAGATAAAGTCATTCAAATCGACCAAAGCCCGATTGGGCGCACGCCGCGCTCTAACCCCGCCACCTATACGGGGGCCTTCACCCCAATTCGCGATTGGTTTGCAGGGCTGCCCGAAGCCAAGACGCGCGGCTATAAGCCGGGACGCTTTAGCTTTAACGTTAAAGGCGGGCGCTGCGAGGCCTGCCAAGGCGGGGGCGTGATTAAAATCGAAATGCACTTCCTCCCCGATGTTTATGTCACCTGTGATGTTTGCAACGGGGCGCGCTATAACCGCGAAACGCTAGAGATAAAGTTCAAGGGCAAATCTATTGCCGATGTGCTCAGCATGACCATTGATGAAGCCGCTGACTTTTTTAAAGCCGTCCCCAGCATTCGCGATAAGATGGTGACCTTACAGCGCGTGGGGCTGAACTATCTTAAAGTCGGCCAGCAAGCCACGACCCTGTCAGGCGGCGAAGCGCAGCGCGTCAAACTCGCCAAAGAGCTCGCTAAACGCGCGACAGGCCGCACGCTTTATGTCCTTGATGAGCCAACAACGGGCCTCCACTTTGAAGATATCAATAAACTCCTCACGGTACTCAATGAGCTGGTCGATAATGGCAATACAATGGTCATTATCGAGCATAATCTGGACGTGATTAAAACCGCCGACTGGATAATCGATCTCGGCCCCGAAGGCGGCGACGGCGGCGGAGAAATCGTGGCGCTGGGCACCCCAGAAACAGTCGCCAAAGAAAAGCGCAGCTGGACGGGGCGCTATTTGAAACCGATGCTCGAGCGGGGGTAGCTTTGCTCTGCTATGAGAGAATAGCAGATAGTAGCCGAGTGTCCTAAAACGCCCAGAATAAGCCGCTCGTTGATTTCCACTAATCTAAAAACCCTAAATTGGATAGGTATGCTTAATCAGTCAGCTGTGATGTCATTATCGCGAAAGGTTAGTTCGCCTTTGGCTGCGAATCCTATATTATAATTTCAATCCGCTTTTACCAGCCGGCGGTCTAAACTCGCCCAAAATAAGACACTGAGCTAATGCCCTGTTTAGGGAGAACAGCGAAATCCCAGAAATCTATCCTCACTAACTCTAGCCCCTATATATTAAAGGCGTTCTTTGTTCAGTGCATTTTTCGTTACGCGTAAATTGCACTGGTGTACATTTTTCGATTGACGAAAATTACACTTGGACAGGTAAGACGTTACTTACTGGGGCAAAGACGATGAGACTGAGCATCGAGACTTTACGAGCTTGACTGTGCCGGGTCTTTAGGGTGGGGCCTGACCGCTGCGTGGCGTAATTTTCAAAATCACGCGGCGTAACTGCGGGAGATAACGAGGCCGCCCTTCAAAAATCATCGCCGCGGAGTTCGCACTTCGTAAAACAATATAAGCATTGGTATCCATCGAGGTGCCAACTCCGCGGGCTGTCTTTAGATTTAAAGGCAGTATTGAAAACCTCCAATCCCTCTGGGATGTGGAGCTTTCAAC
>CALKIX010000026.1 GCA_937995665.1 uncultured Hellea sp.
AATATCAAGACCTTAAGCATAAGACTTTTGCCACTGTCTAGTTTGGTAAATACGTCCTTTTGGCGTCAGGGGTAATTTTGATGTTAATAATCTCTTTCGTTCGTCTCTAAAGCAATCCCCGCACAGCCCCAGCAACATCCACTTGCCGCATAAAGCTTTCCCCAATCAGGTACCCTTGCGCGCCAGCCCGCGAAAGGCGGTCTATGTCGGCTTTTGTGAAGATACCGCTCTCGGCAATCAGGGTTGCCTCTTTGGGGACCAGGGGGGCGAGGGCTTCGAAAGTGTCGAGCGTTGTATCAAAGGTGCGCAGATCGCGATTATTGATGCCGATAAACTCTGCGCCGAGCTTTATGGCGCGGGTCAGTTCCTCTTCGGTGTGGGTTTCGACGAGCGCGTCCATGCCAAGGCGCGCGGCTTCCTCGATGAGTCTGCCCGCTGTGTTGTCATCAATCATGCCCATAATGACGAGCACGCAATCCGCGCCCATAGTGCGCGATTCCACAATCTGGATAGAGTCGAGCATGAAGTCTTTGCGCAGCAGGGGCAGTGAGGTTGTGTTGCGCACGGCTTTGAAAATCGCTGGGCTGCCTTGAAAGCCTGGCCCATCGGTCAGCACAGACATGCAGCTCGCCCCGCCTTGCTCATAGGCTTTCGCTATAGCCACAGGATCAAAGTCTTCACGGATAACGCCCTTAGAGGGGCTGGCCTTTTTAACTTCGCAAATCAGCGCGGTGGCCTTCGCATTTTCAATGGCGGCTTTAAACCCGCGGGGCGGGGCTTGGTCGCGCGCAATTTCGCGCAGATCTTCGATAGAGATTTCATCGCGCAGCTCGGCGACTTCGTCCGTCTTATAGGCAGCTATTTTTTTGAGCACATCGGGTGCGTCCATCAAGGTGTTACCCATTACTCACCTCTATTAGTTTAGCGAGCGCCGCCTTTGCTTTGCCGCTATCAATGCTCTCAGCCGCGAGCTTAATCCCGCTTTTAATATCATCGGCTTTGCCCGCAAGCATGAGCGCTGCGCCGCTATTTAGTAGCACTATATCACGGTAAGGCGAGCGGCGACCCTTTAGCAATTCGCGCAGGGCTTGGGCATTAAATTCAGGCTCTCCGCCGCGTAAATCATCAATGTCCACGCGCTTAATACCGAACTCTTCGGGCGTTAGGACGAACTGCGTGACTTTGCCGTCTTTGACTTCAGAGACAAAGGTTTCAGACGTCGTTGTAATCTCGTCCAGCCCGTCGACCCCGTGGACAACCCAGATATGTTTCGCGCCAAGCGCGGCAAAGGCATTGGCCATCAGGTGCCGCCACTTATCATTGCTAACGCCGACAAGCATATGCTGCGTGCTGGCGGGATTGCTCATGGGGCCAAGCAGGTTGAATATGGTGCGGCGGCCAAGGGCTTTGCGCGCCGGACCCACAAAGCGCATGGCGGGGTGATGATTGGGCGCAAAGAGAAAACCAAGCCCCGCTTCGCGCACGCACTGGGCCGCCTTCTCAGGGCTAATGGCAAGGTTCACGCCAAGGGTAGAGAGCGTATCGGCTGTGCCCGTCAGAGAGCTTGCCGCGCGGTTACCATGCTTGGCCACGCTCGCGCCCGCGCCTGCGCAGACAAGGGCAGAGGCCGTAGAAATAGAAAGCGTATGCAGCCCCGTGCCGCCCGTGCCGACAATATCAATCGCGCCGTCAATATTCACAGGAGTCATATTTTCGCGCATGACTTCAACGCCTATGCGCACATGTTCAGCCGTCAGCCCATCATCATTATATGTAACGAGGAAATCCGTAATCTCGGCATCTGATTTCTCGCCGCGAAGGATAGCGCGCAGTATATCGCCAAAACTGCTCATGACTTAATACCCGCGAGTTTTAGGAAAGCCTCGATTAAGGCGTGACCATTTTCTGATGCGATGCTTTCGGGGTGAAATTGTAAGCCGTGAATGGGCCGCGTCTTATGGCGCAGGCTCATAATCTCGCCGTCCTCAATCCATGCATTCACCGCGAGGCTATCGGGCAGGGACTCGCGCTCCACGCAAAGGCTGTGATAGCGCGTGGCGTTAAAGGGATTATCGAGGCCTTTGAAAAGGCCTGTGCCGTCATGGTGAATTTCGCTGACCTTGCCATGCATAATTTGTTTGGCACGAATAACTTTTCCGCCAAAGGCTTGGCCGATTGATTGCTGGCCAAGACAGATGCCAAGGATAGGCAGATCATCTGGCGCTTTGGCGAGCAAGTCCAAACATATGCCCGCTTCATTGGGCGTGCAAGGGCCGGGCGAGAGCAGCACGGCTTTAGCGCCCAAAGCCAGAGCTTCTTCTGCGCTCATATCATCATTGCGAATAACCGTCGTGTCCGCGCCAAGCTCTTGGGCGTAATGAACAAGGTTATAAGTAAAGCTGTCGTAATTATCGATGACGAGGAGCATTCTAATTCCTATCGAATTTCACGGATTGCTCGGCGGCGCGGAAGAGCGCGGCGGCCTTGTGGAGCGTTTCTTCAAATTCAAGCTTAGGCACGGAGTCCATGACAATACCTGCGCCCGCGCGCACATGGAGCGTGCCGTCTTTGACGATGCCCGTGCGCAGCGCAATAGCCGTGTCCATGTCGCCATTAGAGCTGATATAGCCGACCGCACCTGCATAGATGCCGCGCTTTTCTTCTTCCAGCTCGTCAATGATTTCCATCGCGCGAACCTTGGGCGCGCCGCTGACGGTGCCTGCGGGGAAGCCCGCGAATAGCGCAGAGATCGCGTCATGCTCATCTAAAATGTCGCCTTCGACATTAGAGACAATATGCATGACATGGCTATAGCGCTCGATTGTGAAGCGCTCGGTCACGCGCACTGTGCCCGCTTTGGAGACGCGGCCAACATCATTGCGGCCCAAATCAAGTAGCATAAGGTGTTCGGCGCATTCTTTAGGGTCAGCGAGTAGCTCTTGCTCGAGCTGCAAATCTTCTGCCGCTGTTTTTCCGCGCGGGCGCGTACCTGCGATGGGGCGTATAGTGACGACGCCATCGCGCAGACGCACGAGGATTTCAGGGCTAGAGCCGATAATGCTGTGATCTTCAAAGTTCAGAAAATATAAAAACGGAGAAGGATTCATGCGGCGCAAAGAGCGATAAAGCGCAAAGTCACTAGCGGGGAGCGGGGCGGATAGGCGCTGTCCTATCACGACTTGGAAGACATCTCCTGCGAGAATGTAATCCTTGGCCTTTTTAACGCGGTTTGAGAAACGTTCCAGCGTCGTACCGAGTTTGGGCGTGATTGTAGGCGTGTCTATATCTGCAATGGCGTTAGAGCTGCTGGGGAGTTGCAGGTCAGCAATCACCGCCTTAATGCGGCTTACGGCTTTATCATAGCTTCCGCCCGTATAGACAGGCGAAGCGACAATAATTTCTTGAGCCACTGCGTCGAAAATGGCCACGATAGTCGGGCGCACCATAATGGCGTCCGGCGTGCCGATAGGGTCGGGCGCATCATGGTTGAGCGCTTCGACTTGGCGTATCATGTCATAGCCAAGATATCCAAAGAGCCCTGCCGCCATAGGCGGGATTCCCTCGGGCAGATCAAAGGCGCTTTCCTGCTGCAGAGCGCGGAGTGTATCGAGCGGTTTGCCTTTTAGGCCTTCAAAAGCTTTGCCGCCGCGAGAGACCTCGCTTTGGTCCCCATTCGAGCGCCAGATAATATCAGGCGAGAACCCAAGAAAAGAATAGCGTCCGCGAATTTCGCCG
>CALKIX010000027.1 GCA_937995665.1 uncultured Hellea sp.
CGCAAGACGTCAAAGTCTCCGTAATGCTCCATATGCTCTGGGTCGATATTGGTCACCACAGCCACAGTCGGGAAAAGCTTGAGGAAAGAGCCATCGGACTCGTCAGCTTCAACCACCATCCACTCGCCCATACCCAGCTTAGCATTGGAGCCGTAAGCATTGATGATACCGCCATTAATCACCGTCGGGTCTAGCCCGCCGCCCTCGAGCAGGGCCGCTATCATCGTTGTCGTTGTCGTCTTACCATGCGTGCCGCCAACAGCCACCGCCCATTTCAGGCGCATAAGCTCTGCCAGCATTTCGGCGCGGCGCACAACAGGTATAGAGCGCGCGCGGGCCTCAACCAGCTCAGGGTTATCGGCTTTGATGGCCGAGGACATAACAATCGCCCCCGCCCCGTGCACTTGCTCGGCCTTTTGGCCCAAATAGATTGTGGCGCCCAGCCGTTTAAGCCGTGCCGTAATCGCGCTTTCCCGTCCATCAGAGCCTTGAACTTCATAGCCCAAATTCAGCAGCACTTCTGCAATGCCGCTCATGCCAATACCGCCAATACCAACAAAATGGATAGGGCCTGTATCAAAGGGAACTTTGGTCGCGAGGGCGGCCTGTTTTACTTGTGCTGGCGACATAAGGCTGTCTTCTTTTCTAAGCGGCGTTGATGACCAATTCGGCCAGCGCGGCTGCGGCGTTGGGACGGCCTTGAGCGCGGGCGGCAGCGGCTGCCGATCTAAGCCAGGTCGAATCATTTAATCTTGCCTCTAGAGTAGTTTTCACACGCTCTGGCGTAAACTCTGATTCTGGCAGAATATCGGCAGCATTAAGGCTTTGCAGCGATAAAGCATTCCCCGTTTGGTGATCATCCATAGCAATCTTAAGCGGAACGAGCAATGAAGGCTTGCCCATCGCAGCGATTTCCGAAATAGACGACGCCCCCGCGCGGCCAACAACATAATGGGCTTTTGCGAGGTGAGTTTCAATATCGCCAAAGAAAGTCTCGCAAATCGCCTCAACGCCCGCCTCCGCATAGGTCTGCTTGGCAAAGTCTTGATACTCAGGGCGGGTTTGCTGCACGACCTTAATCCGTTTGCGCAGCTTTTGGGGCAGCGCGGCGATAGCGGCGGGCATAGTTTCGCTGACGATTTTCGCGCCAAGGCTGCCGCCCACAATCAGGATATTGATATCGCCCTTAGCACTTGGCGCGGTGTATTTTTTGGGAACGGCCCCAATAATTTGCGCGCGCATCGGATTGCCTGTGCAAAGATGGTTAGCCCCACCAGGCAACATTTTAAGCCCCTCAAAACCAGAGGCTACGCAATTCGCCTTAGCCGCAAAGACGCGGTTCACACGGCCCAGCACCGCATTTTGCTCATGGATAATTGTCGGCAGCCCTAGCCTCTGAGCGGCATACATAGCCGGGAAAGCGGGATAGCCGCCAAAGCCAACCACCACATCAGGTTTCCACGCGCGCATAAAGCGGCGCGCCTGCACAACGCCTTTGGTCAGCTTGCCGACGCCAAGAATGGCCGCAATTGGTTTGCGCGGGGTGATGCTCGCGGCTTTGACTTCAATAATAGGATCAGCAGGAATTTTTCCCGAATGTTTTTTCCCGCGCGCATCGGTCATCATGGCAATGTCCCAGCCTTGCGCTTTTAGGGTTTCAGCCAAGGCCTGAGCGGGGAACATATGCCCCCCTGTCCCGCCCGCCGCGAGAAGAAGTCTATTCGCCATAGCCGTAAGCTCCGGGGCGTTTGCGCGTGAAAGACAAAATCAGCCCCGCCGTAAAACAGAGCGCCAGCATGGATGAGCCGCCATAAGAGATAAAGGGCAAGGTCATGCCTTTGGACGGTGCCATGTTCAAGTTCACAAACAGATTTATCACGACCTGCATCCCTATCATCGTCGCAAGGCCCGCAACAGCAAGCTGGCTAAAGTAATCATTGAGCTTTAACGCATTGCGGAAACAGCGCAGCACAAAGCCCGCCAGCAACACAACTAAAAACATTGAAATCAGAAAACCAAATTCTTCGACTGTAACAGCAAAGATAAAATCCGTATGCCCATCTGGCAGGCTATATTTAACGGCGCCCTCGCCCGGCCCTCTCCCAAAAAACCCACCGCTAGAAATTGCCTCAAGCGCCTTGTCAGTCTGGTAAGTATCAGAACTGTCAGGGCTTAAGAATTTTTGCACTCGCGCACGTACATGCGGCAAGCTCATATAGGCTATAATGGAGGCAAAAAGCGCGAGGGCGACCATAATCAAAACGCGGCCCAAAGACAGACCTGCAAAAAAGAACACCGCCGCAAAACAAAGTGTAATCAGGAATGACTGTCCAAAATCTGGCTGCGTAATTAACAAGCCAACCAAAGCCAGATAGACCCCAAAAACAATTGAAACCGATGGAATATTCGGGTCACGTTTGCGAATAGAAAACATCCAAGCCGCAAAGACTATAAAGGCAGGCTTAGCGAATTCGGAGGGTTGGAGCGAGAAAGGCCCCAGCTTTATCCAGCGCGTGGCGCCTTTAACTTCGTAGCCAATGGCGGGCAATAATATGAGGAGTATCATTGAACCCCCTAGCGCCAAAATGCCAATACGCCGGCTCCAAAGGGGCGGCATAAGTGAAATGATAAAAGCGCCCGTGAGCCCAAGAGCTACAAATAAGCTTTGGCGATATAAAAAGTGAAACGGGTTATCAATGCCCAAACGCACACTTGCAGCGGGCGATGCGGCCATGCTTAAAATCAGACCAGCCCCGATAAGGCATATTAAAAAGCCAAGCGTGATATGATCGACACTGCGCCACCACTCTCCGATAATAGAGCGCTTGGTGCGCGAGGTCGAAAGCGCCGCTGTGAATGCCATCAGCTTGCTCTCATCTTAGTTTTCTCCGCTTCAAACAAGTCAATGATGCGACTCGCATGCACACGGAATGCCTCGCCTCTGCTTTCGAAATCCTTAAATTGGTCAAAACTTGCACAAGCAGGTGAGAGCAGGACAATTGGGTTTTTATGGCCAGACACCATGGCATCGCGCGCCGCGCAAAGCACAGCTTTCTCCAGCGTGCCAGAAACTTTATGATCGACCTTTTTCTTGGTCAGTGTCTTATGAAACTCAGGGGCCGCTTTTCCGATAAGATAAGCCTTGGCAATATTTTTAAAGCTCCCCGCCAAGGGTTCTATCCCGCCCTCTTTAGCAACGCCGCCAGCTATCCAATAAATATTATCATAGGCGCGCAGAGCCTGATGCGTCGCATCGGCATTCGTGCCCTTACTGTCATTCACAAAACGCACAGGCCCCGCCGAGCCGATGGTTTCAAGGCGATGCGCAAGCCCCGGAAAACTGAGTATCGCTTTGCCAATCAAGCTTGCCTCTATGCCCAGAGACTGCACAGCCGCAAAAGCAGCGGCGGCATTTTGATGATTATGGGCCCCTTCTAGGGCTTTAGCATGCGCCAGATCGCAAACCTCAACAGCCTTACGTTCGCGGTTGCAAAAGAGCTTGCCTTTCATCACAGAAGCGCCGCGCCCTAAACACTTGCGGGCAGAAACAGGCAGGATTTTACGCCCATTTTTAGCGCGTAGCTCGCTGCAAAGCTTTTTCGTGTACTCATCATCCACGCCGATAATGACCGCATCTTCTGGCTTTTGATTATCAAAAATCTTGGTTTTGGCCGCGACATAAGCTGCCATATCACCGTGGCGTTCAATATGATCGGGAGACAAATTTAGAAAGACGGCGGCATTGGCCCTTAGGCTATGCGTGCGCTCTAGCTGATAGGAAGACAACTCAATCACATAATGGGTGCCCGCATGCATACGGTCAAGGTCCAGAACGCCGCGCCCAATATTGCCGCCAATTTGCGCGTCCTTACCACAAGATTTAAGAATATGGCCGATAAGCGATGTCGTGGTCGACTTTCCATTTGTGCCTGTAATGGCAATGATTTTAGGACGGTCACTCTGGGGGCGCGCGGCCACTTCGCGGGCAAAAATTTCTATGTCGCAAATAATGGGTACATCCGCCGCCTGCGCGCGCTCGGCACTCCAATGGGCTTTGGGTAATTTATGCGGCACACCGGGCGATAGTACGAGAGCATCAAATTCGTTCCACATGGCCAGGGCTAAATCAGTGATGGGCACGCCCTGAGCCGCGGCGTCTTCTCGCGCGGCTTTCCTATCATCCCAAGCATGGACATCCGCCCCGCCCTTAGCCAGCGATAGCGCAGCACTCACGCCCGTTCGCCCAAGCCCGAAAACGGCTATTTTCTGCCCCTTAAATGTGTGCGCAACAATCACAGAATTACCGTAGCTTGAGGGTTGAAAGTCCGATTAACGCTAAAACGATAGCGATAATCCAAAAACGAATAACGATTGTCGGCTCGGCCCAGCCTTTTTTCTCATAGTGATGGTGGATAGGCGCCATACGAAAGACGCGCTTGCCCGTCAGCTTAAAGGACGCCACTTGCACAATCACCGAGACGGCTTCGAGCACGAAAAGCCCGCCAATAATCGCCAGCACGATCTCGTGCTTAATCGCAACCGCTGTTGTACCCAGAGCGCCGCCTAGCGCGAGTGAGCCGGTATCGCCCATAAAGACCATGGCGGGCGGCGCGTTATACCAAAGAAAGCCGAGAGACGCGCCGATAATCGCGCCGAGAAAAATACAGATTTCCGCGGAGCCGGGAACATAAGGCACGCCCAGATAGCCCGAGAAAATAGAGTTGCCCACGATATAGGCAATGAAGGCCAAGCTCATAGCTGCAATCATCACAGGGACAATGGCCAGCCCATCCAGCCCGTCCGTAAGGTTCACCGCATTTGACGCGCCAACAATTACGAAGCATCCAAAAGGAATAAAGAAAATCCCCAAATTAATCGTGAAGTTTTTAAGCAGCGGTATAGCCAGCCCCGTCTCAAAACCATCTGGCGTTTGCGGAAAGACCGATGTGAGCACGAAACAGGCGGCCGCCGCGATACCAAATTCAAGCACAAGCTTTATCTTACCACTAAAACCTTTAGGGTTTTGGCGCGAGACTTTCAGGTAATCATCATAAAAACCGATAAGCCCATACCCCCCCGTGACAAGCATCACTGTCCAGAGAAAAGGGTTGCTTAAGTCTGCCCATAGCAATGTTGAAAGCATAACGGAAAGCAGGATAAGCAAGCCCCCCATTGTCGGCGTCCCTGCCTTTTTAATGATGTGGCCCTCAGGCCCGTCTTCGCGGATAGGCTGCCCTTTGCCTTGGCGCGCACGCAGCATATTAATCATGCGCGGGCCAAGGATGAAAGCGATAAGCAGTGACGTCATCAAAGCCGCTCCCACGCGGAAAGTGATGTAGTTAAGAAGGTTGAATATCTGATAATCATCAGCATATCGCGTGAGAAGCTCGTAAAGCATTAGGAGAGACTTTCTTTTTTTATAGCGGCGACAAGTTGACCTAGTCCCACACCGTTTGAGGCTTTAACGAGGACCGTATCCCCGTCTTCCAATTCTTTTTTGAGGGCGGTCAGTGCGTCCTGCCAGTTTTCTGTCCACGCTCCGCGCATAGCTTGTGGCAGCGCCCCGCGCAGCGCACGCATGGTCTCGCCGACAACTATCACGCGCGAAACGCCTACGGCTTCCAGCGGACCCGTTAGGCTAGCATGAAGTTCCAGCTCATCTTTGCCCAGCTCATACATATCACCCAGCACAGCTATCTTGCGGCCTTGGGCGGCGCCCAGAACATCAATCGCGGCGCGCATAGAGGTGGGATTGGCGTTGTAACTATCATCAATCAACGTCACCGCTTTGCGGTCTACAGTCAGTGACGAAGTTTCGCCCCGACCTGTTTCGGCCCGCACGCCGCGCAGCGCCATGGCTGCCTTACGAAGATTAACCCCTGCCGCATAAGCCACCGCCATACAGGCCGCGCCATTGACGATCCAATGCTCGCCTTTGACCAATAGAGTCATATCGATTTGCTGAGCCTCAATGCGCAATCGCGTATTGCTGCCAAAGGCATTAGTTTGCGAGGTCACGATTGTGACATCGCAGCTATCATCGCGGCCAAAGGTAATCAGGCGGCGAGGCCCGACATGGGCTTTTAATGGCTCGAAATGGGGATTATCAGCATTAAGAATAACAATGCCGTCTTCTGGAACACCTTCGATAATTTCGGCTTTGGCCTGCGCGATTGCCTCAACAGATTCAAAATGCGCCAAATGCGCGCCCGCCACATTTGTAATCAGTGCGATATTAGGCTTAAGCAAATTAGATAAATCAGACAGCTCGCCCGCATGATTCATACCCATTTCAAAAACACCATAATCGGTATCTTTGGGCATACGGGCCATTGTAAGTGGCACACCCCAGTGATTATTATATGATTTCAGTGACTTATGCGTGTTTCCAAACTTAGAAAACATCAGCGCCAATGCTTCTTTTACGCTTGTCTTGCCTACACTTCCCGTCACGCCAATGCGCAAGGCGTTGCTGCGCGCTATGCTCGCTTGACCTAAGGCACGCAAGGCGATTAGCGTATTATCAACACGTACGATATTGCCGTCTTTGTCTAGGGCTGAGAGCGCCCCCGCCGCGCCAGCTGTAAAAGCCGCGTTCATAAATTCATGACCATCGCGCACATCTTTTAGCGGTACGAATAAATCCCCCGCCTTAACGCTGCGGCTATCAATAGAAACGCCGCTCACGCACCACTGCCCATGCGCCGTTCCGCCCACGGCTTTTGCAATCTCAGCTGATGTCCAAAGCTTAGACACGCGCGCTCTCCTTTAGAGCTTTTTTGACTTCATCCACATCTAAAAAGGGGATCGTTTTCTTTCCAATTATCTGGCCCTGCTCATGGCCTTTGCCGGCAATGATAAGGCAATCATTCTCGCCCAAGCGAGCAATGCCTTCGCGGATAGCTTTAGCCCTATCGCCTTGCTCAACCGCGTCCGGACAGCCTTGCAGAACGGCGGCGCGAATAGCGGCTGGCTTTTCGCTGCGCGGGTTATCATCTGTGACGATGACTTCATCTGCCAGCTCTGCCGCCACGCGGCCCATCTTGGCGCGCTTATCTGTATCGCGGTCGCCCCCGCAGCCAAAGACAAGCACAATCTTGCCCGATATATGCGGGCGCACAGATTCAAGTAAAGTCTTCAGCCCGCCTTCGCTATGGGCAAAATCTACAAATATAGGCGCGCCCTGCGCTGTTTTTCCTGCCAGCTCCATACGCCCCGCCACGCCTTTGAGCGATTTCAGCGCGCTGATCGCCGTATCGCGCTCAACGCCTGTCGCTAAGGCAAGGCCCAAAGCGGTGACCGCATTATAAGCTTGGAAAAGCCCCGCCAGCGGGAGTTCAATTTCAAAAACATCATAGCCCATGGCCACTTCCATGATTTGGCTGGAGGCGCGCGGCGCTAGGCTCACAATTTGGATATCCGTGCCAGACAGCCCAACCTTAGTGACTTTTTGACCAAGCTGACCGCAAAGCTCGGCGAGCTCTTGGCCATACTCATCATCAACATTTATTATCACAGGCGCGCCTTCTGGCGTAAGCTCAGCAAAAAGCCGCGCTTTGGCTTGGAAATAGCTGTCCATATCCCCGTGATAGTCAAAATGGTCTTGCGTGAGATTTGTAAATCCAGAGGCTTTCACCTTCACGCCGTCAAGGCGGTATTGATCAAGCCCATGCGAGGACGCCTCCATCGCGACATGGGTCACGCCCTCCTCTGCCAAATCGTGGAGCGTTTGATGCAAAGCCACCGCATCAGGCGTCGTATGGGTCATGGGACGAAGGCCTGAGGGCGCGTGCACGCCAATCGTTCCAAAACAAGCCGCACTCAGCCCGGCATAGGCCCAAATTTGGCGCAGGAAATCAACCGTGGAGCTTTTGCCATTTGTTCCCGTTATAGCCGCTACAGTCTGGGGCTGGTTAGGATATAGACGCGCTGCCATTTGCGCATAGCTAAGTCGCGGCATCGCGCTGCCAATATAAGGCGCATCAATGGAAAGGCCTTCTGTTGAGAGAATAGCGCCAGCGCCAGCTTTTAATGCGACCTCAATATAATCGCGCCCATCAGAAACGGTGCCCGGCAGTGCTGCAAAAACATATCCGGGCTTAACCGCGCGGCTATCGCAGGTCAGGCCTGTTACAGGCGCATCCGCCTCAAAACCCAAATCGCGCAAGGTCACGCTCATCGCAGCACCTCCTCATGGCCAAAGGCGCTCATCGTTTTGGCGCCAAACTCGCGCTTAACGCCAAGCATAGGCGCGATACGCTCAATAATCTTACCCGCCGTTGGCGTAGCGTTCCAGCCTGCGGTGGCGTAACCATAAGTACCTTCAACAGCCTTAGGTTCGTCATAAGTTACCATCACAACATAGGTTGGATCCGTATAAGGAAAAGCTGCCACGAAAGAAGTCACGAGCGCCGTTTCATCATAGCCGCCGTCTTTGGGTTTTTCCGCCGTTCCCGTCTTGCCCATGACGCCATAGCCACGCACCGCCGCCTTGCGTCCTGTCCCGTGGGTCACAACATAGCGCATCATATCGCGCATGGACTGCGCCGTAGAACTTGAGAAAACACGGCGCGTTTCAGATTCATTGGCCGCATCACGCTTTTGCAGGGTCGGAGCCACATAAACGCCATCATTGAGCATCGCGCCAATGGCCGAAGCCAGCGCCAACGGGGTGACGGAAATGCCGTGCCCATAAGAGACAGTCACGCGCGTCAAATCTATCCAGCGCTCTTGAATTTGCGGCTTTGCGCTTTCGGCAAGCTCAAACGGCACGCGGTCAAACAGGCCGAGTTCTTTAAGATAACGCTGCATCGCGCCTTCGTCGAGCTTTAGCGCGAGCATGGCCGTGCCGCGATTAGACGATTCCGCCAAAATTCCTGGCATGGCCAAAGGCACTTTGGACGGGTGATCATCGCGAATAAATTTATCACGCACTTTAAACGGCTTATGCACCGGATAGGTCTCCTTTAGGCTCGAGACCCCCTCTTCCAGCACCATCGCCATGGTCAGAGGCTTGAACACAGAACCCAAGTCATAGGTCGACATTGAGGCATGATTAAAGCGAGTTTTAGGCATTGTTGCGCTCGGATGATTAGGATCAAAATTAGGAAGGCTCGCAAGGGCCAGAATCTCTCCGGTCTTGATATTGAGCACAATGCCTGCATTAGAATCCGCCTCAAACTTCTCAAGGCCTTTTTGCAGCTCATCCGCCACCGCATATTGCACACGCATATCAACGCTTAGCGCTAGAGGCGGGGCGTTTTCGGCAGATAAATCGTCTTCAAAAGCGCGCTCTGAGCCCGCCGCGCCGTTCATATCGACATCTGTTAAGCCGACAATATGGGAGGCGAGCTTGCCGCGCGGATAAACCCGCTTTGGCTCTTCGCGAAAGGCAAGACCGGGCTGACCAAGATCAAACACCGCTTGGCGCTCTTTAGGTGTTAGCCCGCGCTCAATCCACACAAAGGCGCGATCAGATGAAAGGCGGCGGCGCAGCACAGCCCTATCAAGCCCAGGCCGCACAGATGAAATCTCGCGCACAACCTCTTCGACATTCCATATTTTGCGCGGCTCAGCGTAGAGCGAATAGGTCTTAAGCGCCGTGGCAAGCAATTCGCCATTGCGATCCGTTATATCTGCGCGCGTCGTGGTAATCGCTTGCGGCAAAGCCCCGCGCGCTTTCTTTGCACCAAAGAGCGACACTTCAGCTAACCGCAGAACAACAATCAGCAGAACCGCCATAAAAATCGCAGCCCCAATGCGAATACGAATGCGCCCCTCTGACACAGAAACATATTCATCATCGACAACGGTTAAGCGCTGCGCGTTGGGAATAGCCCCCTCTGAATGAACTCCGCTTTGGCGACTCATGGCCGTTCCGCCTGAGTTAAAGACTCGGCCAAAGAATCTTTCTGAGGCTCAGCCAGTGGGAAGCGCCCAGCAATGTCATTCAACGATATCACATTCTTTACAGCGATAGGCGCAAGACCAAGCTGCTGCTCGCCGTAAGCTTTTAGGCGCTCCGGCCCTTCCAGAAAGGCAATCTCGGCGCGTAGCACCTGCAAGGCCGCCTCTTCCTCGGCAATGAGACGCTCTAGACGCACCACATCTTTTCGCGCGGATTGAGCGCGGGTTTTCACATAGTAAAGCCCCACCATCAGCGAGACACCGATAACAAAGAGAATAAAGGCCGACATACGCCGCGCGGCGCGAATATGGCTGGGCACGTAAACACTCATCGCGCGCCCTCCAACTCGCTCACATGAACAACAATAGGGAGCAAGCCATCATCACTTGGGAAGACAGGCGCATCTGAGCGAATAGCGAAACGCAGCTTGGCAGAGCGCGAGCGCGGGTTTTCGCTAATTTCCGCTTTAGAGGGCTTAATTACCGAACGCTTGCCTTGGGCAAAGCTGGCCTCTGGCCCCTCATGCTTAACCTCAGGCGCATAGCGCGAGCCGCCCACAACTTCGCCCGCACGGCGGCGCAGAAAAGATTTCACAATGCGATCTTCGAGCGAGTGAAAGGTTACAACAATCAACCGTCCACCCGGCTTCAAAATCGCTTCCGCCGCGCAAAGCCCGCGGTAAAGCTCGCCGAGCTCATCATTGACGAAAATACGCAGCGCCTGAAAAACGCGCGTGGCGGGATGGATTTTCCCGCTGCGACCTAAAGCCTTCTCAACAATATCAGCCAGCTGCTCTGTGGTGACGATATCGCCTTCCTCGCGCGCGCGAATGATAAAGTCAGCGGCGCGTCGGGCGCGGCGCTCCTCGCCGTAAACTTGAAAAATTCTGATTAAGTCACTGTGAGATAACGATTTTACAGCATCCGCAGCCGTCGGCCCCGTATCGCCCATACGCATATCAAGCGGCCCGCTGCGCATGAAAGAAAATCCGCGCGCGGCCTGATCAAGCTGCATGGACGAGACGCCGATATCAAGAATAACCGCATCAACAGCCTCAAGCCCCACCTCATCCATTTTCGAAAAAGGTGTTTTAATTAATTCAAAGCGCCCATCATATTGCGCGGAAAGCTGGCCCGCGCGCGGGGCAACATTAGGATCACGATCAAGGCCGATGACTTTGCAATTGGCCGCCTTCAAAAAGCCTTCCGAATAGCCGCCATTGCCAAAGGTTCCGTCGACATAAACCTCCCCCTCTTGCGGGCCGAGCGCGCTAAGAACCTCGGGGAGCATGACGGGATAATGCTTCACGAATTCCCCCCATCAATAACGGGCTTAAGCAGGTGACGGCTCTCGCGGGCAAGCTCGAGCAAGTTGGCCTTGCGCGCTTCGAGGGCCTTGGGGCTCCATATTTCAAAACGCCGCCCAAGACCCACAAAGGTGACTTTGCCGTTCAGCCCTGCATATTCATGCAAATCTTTGGGGAGCGAGACGCGCCCGCCGCTATCAAAGGTGAGCTGACGACTTGAGGCGAAAATCATATATTGCAGCGCCGAGCGCTCAGCATCGTAATGCTCCACTTGGTCAAGAGACCTTTGGTAATCTTCGAGCAAATCCAGCCCGCCGCCCTCAAGATAAGCCCCGTCAAGGCTAGGCCAAACCACAATGCCGTCAAAGCCAGAAGCGGAGCGCCCATTGCCGATTGCCGTGCGGAAATCAGCCGGCACAGAGACCCGCCCCTTCGCATCTAAGCTATTTGTCACCGTCGACAAAAACATGAACTATCCCTCTCAACGCTTCCCAACGTTCAATTTTGGGATAGCATGGGATTATATGGGATACAATGCCTATTTAATGAAAAATTAGCTATAATCCATGGGAAAATGGGCTTTTTAGGCGGGTTTTGGCTGCGAAAAGGGGAAATCGTGGGAAATGGCAGGGTGATTGGCGGTTTTGGGGGAGAAATATAGGGTGACTTGCGGCGCAGTTACAGTGGAATGGGGCAAGATTAAAGCACTCAACCCTCGGAACGATACACCACATCGCACGGCGCTGCACCCTCTTGCATAGTCACTCACAACATGAATGCATGAGGGCCCGCCTATGCGCTTAGCTTTAAAATACATAACCCTGCTATTAGGGGCCATTTGTATCATCATCGCGCTTCTGCATATTGCGTTTGGCCCTGCCGTTATTCCCAGTGCAGGTCCTATTAATGCGACCATGGATAGCAAAGACCGCTTTTATTCTTCTATGTTTCTAGGCTTTGGCGCGGCGATGATGTGGTGCGGACTAAACCTTCAAGACCGAGGCCCGACCTTTAAAGCCCTTTTACTTGTCTTTTCATCGGCGGCATCGCGCGGATTATCTCGGCAGCTCAAGTTGGCCCGCCTAATACATTCTTTCAAATCCTGTGGGCCTTAGAGCTAACCCTACCGCCCATTCTGTGGATATGGCATAAGCGTTTATTGGATAAATTTAAAGCCTTTAACGGGGCACACGACCTGCCTGATAGCGCCTTTATTTTGGGCAGAGAGCGCCCCGCAAACACCCAATGCCTATGCAAATTGTCGCGCCTGTCATTTACGCTTGCCCCCGCCCACTTAATCACTACAACGCGCGCTTTATCAGGCACATCACGTGCTATTTATGGAGAGTTTTATGCAAGGACGTCAGGTACCTCAGGTCACATTTCGCACGCGCGTTCGCGACGAATCTATCGGGGGAGACAACCCTTTTCGCTGGCAAGAAATGACAAGCGATGATTACTTTAAAGGCAAGAAAGTTGTGCTTTTCTCCCTCCCCGGAGCTTTCACACCGACCTGCTCAACATTCCAGCTTCCGGACTTTGAAAAGATGTTTGGCGAGTTCCAAGAAAATGGCGTGGACGCGATTTACTGCATGTCCGTCAATGATAGCTTTGTGATGAATGCTTGGGCCAAATCACAAAACCTTGCCAATGTTGGTGTTATCCCTGATGGCTCTGGCGAGTTTACCCGCAAGATGGGCATGCTTGTCGCCAAAGACAATCTTGGCTTTGGTTACCGCTCTTGGCGCTATGCCGCGCTCGTTGATGATGGCGTGGTGACAAAATGGTTCGAAGAGCCAGGCTATGCCGATAATCACAGCGAAGACCCATATGGGGAAAGCTCACCGCAAAACGTGCTCGAAAATATCAAAGCCGCTTAAGGCGCGCGATATTAAAACGATTAGAAAAGCGGCGGGGCGAAGGCTCTGCCGCTTTTTTTATGGGCTAATGCGTATCAGGCCGCGTGAGAATAAACAGCGCGACGCAGCTTAGGATAACGGCTTGCAGGCCTATCACCCATATGGGCGCCTTAAGCACGGCGGAGAGCACGAGCACCCCTATCATAGAGGCCACCGCCACGACCTTAGCCCGCCTCGCTATCGCGCCGTATTCTTGCCAGTCTCTAATCAAGGCCCCAAACACCTTATGCCCCAGCAGCCATTTATGCAGGCGCGGAGAAGAGCGCGCAAAGGCAAAAGCAGCAATCAGTAAAAACACCGTGGTTGGCATTAAGGGCAGCACGACGCCAATCCCCGCCAGTCCCACGCAAAGCAGCCCCAAGCACAGCCACGCCCCGCGCCTGGCGCTATATTTTTTATCCTGTGGCATTGGCACTATTATTGTTTGAAATCGCGCAAATTACAAAGCATAAAGCGCGAAATTCAAATAAGACTTTCAGGCGGCACTCGTGGACACGCAAAATTCATCCAGCAAGTTTGCGAAATATTCGCCCCGCCGCGCCATTGCTTACCTTAAGATCCATAAGAAAGAGCTGTTTTGGGTCTGGATTGCCTATCAATCGATAAAGGGCATGGCCACCCTCACCCTGATATGGATACCGCTTTATCTGGTGTGGAAGAAAAGCGGCGGCTAGGCCGGCTATATGAAAATTGTCAGAGGGTCTGTAAGCCGGGTTTTGTCCGCATAATGCGCGGCGATCATTCCTCTAGGAGCGCTGTTACCAACGCCCTCACGCGACACACCCGAACAGCGATGAAAAAGCGCATCATAATGCCGTTCCTATTTGGTCTTGCTCCGGATGGGGTTTACCTTGCCCGCGATGTTACCAGCGCGGCGGTGCGCTCTTACCGCACCCTTTCACCTTTTCTTATGTTGCAGCTCGCTTACGCGAGTCACAACTAAGTAGTTTCCTTTCTGTGGCACTGTCCCTTGGCTCACGCCAGCCGGGCGTTACCCGGCATCCTGCCTTTTTGGAGCCCGGACTTTCCTCGAAAGTTTTGACACCTCCGCGATCGCCCGACCCTCTGACAGCGCGCTTAAAGCTTGGATGTGGGGCGAATGTCAAGGGGCGCGGGGCGGAGAACAAAAGCTCAAAACTACTTATTTCTAATAATGGCCCTGCTGCCCATATGATAGATAAATCCAGACTTTAAGAATTGCCCTAGCTCGGTTTCAGTCGCCGCGTTTTCACAAAGCCTGATGATTTCATGCGCTAATTTTGTTCCATTTGTCGCGCCATGATACCCGAAACCATTCATCTCTATGAAAAACAAGCCAGAATAAAATGCAGTTCTCTTATTCTCCTGTTCGAAGGCATGGGCTTTGGAGATGCCAAATATGATGGCCGCACATAAGGCGCAAACGTCTGATGTTCCCTCATACTCATAAAGATTTATTGGCCGCATTATAGCGTTTTGCAAGGCGCCAGAATTTAGCAGAGCGTAATTTTCGCGCGTTTGACGAACTGCTTTTTTATTAAAAGCTATCGCCTCTTTAGCTGTAAAAAACCGCGGCCTACTCAGCGAGCAGCTCTAAAGCTTCTGAGTATTCCCGTTCAATTTTGTCGGCAAACTCATCTATATTGATGTCTTTTACAGGACGGCAAACATAATCTGCAAATTCAACACGGCCCAGTAAAGCATGACCCCCACTTACCCACACCTAAATCACGCTAGGATAAAATTCCTACTTGACTTATGTTCTATATTTGTTCTTTTCTGTGCTTTCCCCAATTATGAAAAGCAAGTGCGTGCGAAAACCTGAGACGATAGAATGGCTATATTTGGACTTTGACGGCTTTTTTGCCTCTGTCATGCAGCAGCTTTACCCGGCCCTGCGGGGGCGCCCCATTGGCATTACGCCTTTTGAGACCGAGACGGATTATACGGTGATTATTGCCTGTTCCAAAGAGGCCAAGGCGCGGGGGGTGAAGAATATTATGCGCAAGCCAGAGGCGCGTAAAATCTGTCCTGATATGCTCTTTATCCCGCAAGAGCCGGATATGTTTCGGCGTGCCCATAATGCGCTGTGCTGCGCGATTTCCTCCGTCATTCCCATTGATGTGCGCAAGAGCATTGATGAGCTGGCCTGCCGTCTTGACCGCAATGATATTGCTGATCCGCTGGGCCTAACCGCGCGGATAAAGGCCGCGATAGCCGAGGATGTCGGGGCGCATATCACCTGCTCTATCGGCTTTGGGCCTAACCGCCATATCGCCAAGATTGCCTGTAAGATGGATAAGCCCAATGGGGTGACGATATGGGGGCCAGATAAGCTGCCCAGCATACTGCACCCGCTCCCCTTTGACGATATTCCGGGCATAGGCGGGCGCATGAGCGCGCGGCTCTGGCGGGCGGGGGTGTATGATATGAAGAGCTTGCTCGCGCTCGAGCCCAAGCAGATGCGCAAGCTCTGGAACAATGTCACGGGCGAGCGCCTTTGGTACGCGCTGCACGGCTATGCGGTCAAAGCCAACCCGTCCAGCAAAGGGATGTATGGTCATGGGCGCGTGCTCTCCCCTGATATGCGAAGCGTAAGGGAGGCCTATCTATGCTCGCGTATTCTGCTGATAAAGGCTGCGCGCCGTATGCGCCGCGATGGCTATTATGCAAGGCAGCTTAATATCTGGGTGAATTACCGCGTGGGGCGAAAGTATAAAGGGCCCCGAAAAAAAGGAATGGGGGACAAAGGCATCGGCCATAAGGTCAAAATCTTCAACGCCAATGATGATCACGCCGCCATTAGCGCGCTTAATCAGCTCTGGGCCGAAGTCCGCGCACGCCTGCCCAGCGGGGCGAAAATCATCCGCATAGGCCTGTTTTTCGGGGAGCTGGTCAGCGCCGATATGCGCCAGCTCGATTTGCTCCATGATGACGATACAAGCCGCCAAGGCTGGGAAAGGGTAACGGCGGCGATGGATGATTTGAATAAGCGCTATGGGCGCTCTGTAATTACCCTTGGCCCGTGGCAGCAAAAATATGGTCAGCATCTGGGCACGAAAATCGCCTTTACGCGCATCCCCCGCGCAGAAGACGCCTATTAGTATGAGCTGGAAAGAACGTATAACGCTGGGCGATTTGCCCCCGAAAACACAGGTCGAGCTAACGTGTAAGTCTTGCGGAAAATTTCGCTATATCCCCATAGGTAAGCTGGCTGCGCGCCATCCCGCCAAGGCGAAATATCTGGATGAATTTGAAGACTGCCAAATCTGCCATGTCTGGGGCTGCGGGGGCGCCTGCCGCATCGCCCTGCCCCCCGATAGCGACAGTGAGGGCTTTCAGGGCGGGCTGGCTTAGAGCGTTTCAGGCTTAAAGGGCTTCAGTGAGGGCTTTAATAATCTCCATGGTCTGAATATCGACAAGCCCGTCAATTTGATCGGGGCGGTAGCGGCGCTGGAGCGCGGCGATAATCAGCTGCGTGTCCTCGTCTAAAACGCCGCTCACCCGCGCGCCATAGCCAATATGGGCCAGCCCGCGTTGCACAATGGCCACGCCGCGGTCACGGCTGCCCGCTTCAAATAAAACGCGCCTATCATCGATAAGGTCTTGCGGCCAATAGCCCAGACCTGCCGCGGCCAATCCCTGCCACGGGAAATGCTCCCCCGGGTCGATTTTACGCGCAGGGGCAACATCACTATGCCCCAGCAGGGTTAAGTCCCCATGGCGGGCGTAAATCGCCTTACACAGCGCGATAACGGCGTTTATCTGCACATCGGGGTAAGCGGGGAGCGCGCCGCCCGCCTCTGGCCAATCATGGCCGCCATTGACAATCTCAATCCCGATAGAGGCGGAGTTAATATCGCTTACGCCCTGCCATTCCGACACGCCCGCATGCCAGGCGCGGTTTTCTTCGGTGACCAGCTGAAAAATACGCCCATCTGTCTCGACCATGTAATGCGCGCTGACTTTGGCATCAGGGTCAACCATGCGCGCCAGCGCCGCCGCGCCTGTCTCCATGCCCGTATAATGCAAAATCAGCAGTGAGACGGGCAGCTTGCGCGCGTCAAAATTCGGGCTTGGCGACTGGATAATGTTCACGGCTTAACTCCTTGCCGCCTCGCAATAACATAAACGCACGGCAAAATCAGCGCCGCGCCGATATAGTAACGCTGATGGATAACTTCGCCCAGAAACACAACGCCCATAATCGCGGCCAGCAAAGGCACAACAAGGGTGAGCGGGACAACGACTGAGACATCATATTTTTGAAGCAGGTTGAAATATTGTCCATGGGCAAAAATCGTCACAGCTAGGGCGGCATAAAGCGCAGTACCTAAAAGCGGCAGGCGGCTGCTCTCCCAAACCTGCGCATGGCCGCTCTCAAAGAGAAGACTCGCCGGCCCAACGGTGGCTAAGAGCAATACCGCCATCCATAGAACATATTGCCGCCAATCTACACTCCCGACTTTTTTTATCACAATTGAGCCAACAGCCATGGCGACATAAGCCCCAACAACATAGAGCAGTCCAATATCAAAAGAGAGATCTTGCGGGTCATAAATCATAATGATTGTTCCGATAAAGGCCCCCGTAATGGCAAGGCCGCGCTTCCAGCCAACACGCTCTTTAAGGAACACAATAGAAAGCAGCGTCGCCATAGGAATAAGCATTTGCGAGACAATCGCGCTGCCCGTCGCACTGGCCGATTGCAGTCCCGTGTAAAGAAAGCCCAAATGCAAAGGCCCCACACAGGCGCAAACGATGAGCAATAAGCCCCAGCGCTCTGGGATAGGGAGCCTGAAAAAGGGAGAGAAAAGGACGACAACAAAGGCAGCCCTAAAGCTGGCCAGCATAAAGGGAGGGACGGGATTACTTCCCAGCGCCCAAGAGGTTATGACAAGGTTACCTGCCCACCCAAGGCAGCAAAGCATTAAAATGAGAAAATCAGAAAAGCGCATAAGGGTGCTTTAACGCGCCCAGCCTATTAGGCAAGCCCTCGCGCGAAGCTAAGAAAATTAGTCGTCGACGGACCAGCCCTCTGGGGTGCGGCGCGCCTCGATAATAGGACCATCGCCAGCCACCTCATCGTCCTTATGCGCGGCGCCAAATTGGGCTTCCATATCCTTTCGGGCGGCCTCAAACTGCGCGCGCGGGCCAAAGGGCTTGCCAAAAAGCTTGGCGCGCCCCCAAAGAAAGGCGAAAATTACAAGTCCAAGGACAACAATCCCCGCAATCACAAAAAAAGCGAAAGCGGCCGAAAATGCCAACATAAAAAAGCTGCCAATCGCAGCGGCAACTAGAAAGAGCCCGCGCATAATTTGCGAGAGCAAACTGCCGGAGCCAGTGATATTATAAGTATTACTCATAGCCTCTCTTATGTCGGGGCTTGTGACGCTTTCGTCAAGTCCTCTCGTCTGAAAAACGCATAGGATTGAGATACGTTAGGCGGAAATTTCAATAAAAGAATGATAAGCCGCCCTGCGCGCCAAGGCCCCAGCAAGGCTTATACAGCTAACATTCAGCCCTCATTAACCATAAACGTCCCATTATATAGCAATAATATTTCTAAAAGAGGCTCAAATGAAAACCTTTTCTACCATGCTTACTTCCCTTACTGTTATTTCCTTATCAGCTTGCGCTTCCCTCTCCCAAAGCCCGCAAGACGTTCTATTGGGCGGTATCGACGAAGACAAATTAAAGCCAGAAGTTACTGCCACAGCAGAGGGCACGTCGGAAACGGCGAATTTAGGCATGCCATCACTTGTCGCGCCGCATGTAGTTGAGGCAGAAAGCCAAATTCGCGCGACCTTTCCCGACGAAACATGCGGGCAGTTTAACATGAACGCCTTAGCTTTTGCCGCCGTACCCTCCCTACCAGAGGGCAAACAAAGCGTTAGTACGAGCATATTGAAAACGCTCATTATGGGTACAGTTGCGGGGGCCGCTAGTGGGGGTGTCGCCAGCTTGGGTATCGGTAGCGCCTTCCTTGAAACCATGGCTGTAGGCACCGCCAACCAACTTGTTTTTAATGGCACAAGACCCGTCGTGGACAAAATCTTCCCCGATATTGGCGCCTCCGTGACCAGTGCTGAAAAAGCCACTGAGATTAAAACCGCTGCCGCACGACTAGACTGCGCAGAACCAAGCTGGGTAGATACGCTCAGCACGGCAGAGGCGAAAGCCTTGCTGGCAAAGTTCGCTCTAGAAACCGAAGCGGCCGAAGCTGCCGCAGAGGCATCAGTAAATTTGAATACGCCAGATGTCCCCGCCGTGGAAGCTACCACTGCTGAAGTGATGCTAACTCCAGCGCTTGAGGGTCTGCCCGTAAACTGCCCTGCTGGCACGACAGCACAGGATAACGGCACGTGCATGCTTAACTAGGCTAGACCTTAATTTAAACCGCTTAAAGGCCTGCCTCTTGGCGGACCTTTTTTATCTCAGCATAGGCCTTATTCACCATAGCCATTTTATGATTGGCCAGCGCGACCAGTTCTTGAGGCAAGCCTCGCGCGATAATGCGGTCTGGGTGGTTGGCGGCCGCCATGCGGCGGTAAGCGCGCTTAAGGTCAACATCAGAAATATCCTCATCCACGCCAAGAATAAGATAAGGGTCATCTGCCGCGCGGCCCAAATGCGAGATCTTAATGCGGCGAAACTCTCGCGCTGAAAACCCGAATATCTCGCTAACGCGCATGAGGAAATCCATCTCGGCCTCAGTAACAATACCGTCGGCTAATGCGATATGGAATAGACCGTCCATGACATCTTCTAATGCGGAGGGCTGGGCGCGATAGCGGCGCGCAATGATGCGGGCATAGCGTTCATAGCCCAGCGTGGTCTGGCGCGCGAGATCGAAAAATCGCCCTATAGTGTCCTGATCTTCGGCATCGGTTGTAAAAACGCGCTTAAAGGCCGCCACCTCGACAGAGCGCACCTGCCCATCGGCCTTTGCCATCTTAGCGCCCAGCGCCACAAGCGCGGCCACAAGGCCCGCCTCGTCAATTGTTCCAGGCCGGCCATTGATATCGGGCTGTTGGGGCGGGCCAAAAATCCGCGCCCCAGCCGAGAAGATTCGTTGCCAAATACTCATGTAAGCTCTCTGCCCTAAGCCACGCTATCCAGCAATAGAGGATGCACCATTTCATTATAATTTCACGACTAAGGCTTGGCTGAGCAGGGCGATATAAGAGGATAAATTGGCGCTAATTATTAGGCAAAAATCACGACGAGGTGCCTCAAAATTAGGGTTAATGAAAATAAATCATTTTTTAAGCGAATATTTGAAGTTTTTATGCTACATAATGGCATGCAGGTGCGTAATGTCCATGTGTGGGGTGCATCTGTTAGTTAAATCAACTGACAAAAATAACTGAGTTTGCTTTGCGCAAATTCGGTTTTTTTGTAATTATGACTATGCCCGCCTAGGCGCGCGCCGCCTTAACCCCCAATACACGGCTCACTACCAGCGGAAGCTCGGCACGGTTAAGCGTGTAAAGATGGAACTGACGCACGCCTCTATCGAGCAGCTCAGCCGATAGCTCTGAGGCCAGAGAAGCGGTAAGCAATTGCCGCGTATCCGCATCATCCTCAAGCCCCTCAAACAATCCCGCATACCAATCTGGCACTTTAACGCCGCACATGTCCGACATACGCTTTAGGCCCTTGAAATTGGGCTGAAGCATAAGACCCGGCACAATCGGAATATCAATGCCGGCATCTCGCACACGGTCCAGATAGCGCATATAGGTATCAGGCTCGTAAAAGAACTGTGTAATCGCGCGGGTGGCCCCGGCGTCAACTTTGCGCTTTAAATTATCAATCTCAGCGCCCCAACCAGAACTTTCAGGATGGCGCTCAGGATAGGCGCTGACTGAAATTTCAAAATCGGCTATGCTTTTCAGCCCCGCGACAAGATCATTACTATGGGCATAGCCGCCCGGAGTTGGACTATAGCGCTCGCCAATACCTTCGGGAGGATCCCCGCGCAGGGCCACGATATGACGCACACCGTTCTCCCAGTAATCGCGGGCAATCTCTTCAATTTCTGCCACAGGCGAGCCCACGCAGGTTAGATGCGCGGCAGGGAGGAGATTTGTTTCCTTGGCCATTCTGACCACGGTGCGGTGCGTGCGCTCGCGGGTTGAGCCCCCTGCCCCGTAAGTGACCGAAACAAAGTCAGGACAAAGCGTTTCTAGCTTTTGAATGGAATCCCAGAGGGTTTGTTCCATTTTTTCCGACTTAGGCGGGAAAAACTCAAAGCTGATTTGGACATCCTTAGGGGCAACACCGCCGCTGCGGGCCACTGGGCCCAGCCCGCGCGTCAAAGGTGTTGTTTGGGCAGCAGCGCTCATTTTTGTTCTCTTTTCAGTTGTTGTATTCTTTGTTTCTTGCCCCGCCATATTTTTACATCAGGTCGGCCTTTGGCCGTTTGAACTGTGTCAACAGCTTCAAATGATAAGCCCGCAGCCTCCATCCAGCTTTGGATATCAGAATCATCAAAGCCTAAGCGGCGATGAGCATAATCTGTTCTAAAGTCCTCATGATTATGGGACGCGAAATCTGCAATCAAGATGCAGCCATCATCACAAAGCAGCCGCGCCGCTTCGATTATGGCCTCAAGCGGGTCATCCAAATAATGTAGCACCTGATGCAACGTGACGAGGTCAGCCATGCCAGACTCAAGGGGTGTAGACCCAAGATTGCCTTGGCGAACCGTCATATGGCGCCGCCCAGCTGTGCCTAATTTATGACGGGCCACGCGCAGCATTTGGGAGTTATTATCAATGCCAGAGCCGCGCGCGGCGCGGTCAGCAAAGAGTTCAAGCATACGCCCTGTTCCCGTGCCTAAATCAACCATAAACTCAAAGGGGCCCTGCCCCGCCATTTCAAGCAGTCGCGCTTCAATATTGGCCTTAGGGATATATTCATCGCCTAAAGTCCCGCTATCATTGGCGACATTGGCAAAAAAGGCTTCGGAGGCTTTCGACCGCTCGGCGCGCACATCTTCAAGGCGGCGCAAATCAGCGCTCAGATGAGGGTCATCTTGAGGCAAGGTCGCTAAAACCGTCGAGACAAGCGCAGAGGTCACGGCATTGCCGCGGCGAATCCGCGAGAAGACCCAGCTGCCTTCTTTAAGGCGCTCTATAATGCCTGCGGCTTCAAGTGATTTTATATATTGCGTCACGCGCGGCTGAGAGAGCCCTAAAATCTGCACTAGCTCACTGACTGTCAGCTCACCACGCGAAAGTAGCGCTAAAATGCGCAGGCGCTCAGTGTGCCCCAAGGTCTTTAAAGCTAAAGCATGTTGTTCCATGCTAAAGCCTTACTATGCCTTAAAACAAATGTATATAAAAAAATCTTTATACTTTTATATGGACAGAGTGCCGACCATATTTAGGCTTATCGCTCGAATTTTACGAATTTAAGCTTCTTAGGCATATCGGCATCTGGGCCAAGGCGGCGCTTTTTGTCTTCGATATAGTCTGCAAAGTTACCTTCAAACCACTCTACATGACTATCACCCTCATAAGCTAGGATATGAGTCGCAACGCGGTCAAGGAAGAAGCGATCATGGGAAATAACAACGGCGCAGCCTGGGAATTTCTCCAAAGCCACCTCAAGTGAGGCCAAAGTTTCGCGGTCCAAATCATTGGTCGGTTCATCGAGCAGCAGCAAGTTAGCGGGCTTTGTCAGCATTTTCGCGAGGTTCACGCGATTACGTTCACCGCCCGAGAGCTGACCGACATTTTTCTGCTGGTCAGTGCCTTTGAAATTAAAAGCGCCAACATAGGCACGGCTAGGCACTTCGCGCTTTCCCATCGCGATAATATCAAGGCCATCAGAAATGGCCTCCCAGACATTCTTAGAGGGGTCTAGCGCGGCGCGTGTCTGGTCAACATAGCCTAGCTCAACCGTCTCGCCGACTTTGAACGTGCCCTCATCGGGCTGCTCTTCGCCTGTAATCATCTTAAACAGCGTGGTTTTACCCGCACCGTTAGGGCCGATAACGCCGACAATACCGCCGCGCGGCAAGCGGAAGGACAAGTCCTTAATAAGCAGCTTATCGCCAAAGCCTTTGCTGACATTATTCGCTTCGACCACGATATTCCCAAGGCGCTCGCCCATTGGGATACGGATTTCAGCGTGGGTGACGACTTCGGCTTCTGCCGCATCGCGCAGGTTCTCATAGGCGCTAATACGGGCTTTTGATTTAGACTGGCGCGCTTTGGGGTTAGAGCGGATCCACTCTAGCTCGCGTTTTAGCGCTTTAGACTTACTATCGGCCTCACGCCCTTCTTGGGCATTGCGTTTATCTTTAGCTTCGAGCCAAGAAGAGTAATTCCCCTCATGCGGATAAGATTTACCGCGATCAATTTCGAGCGTCCAATTCGTGATATTATCAAGGAAGTAGCGATCATGGGTAATCAGGATAATCGCGCCTTTATAATTGACGAGATAATTCTCAAGCCAGTTCACCGTCTCGGCGTCCAAATGGTTGGTCGGTTCATCCATCAAAAGCAAGTCAGGCTTTGAGAGGAGCAAACGGCAGAGCGCCACGCGGCGCGCCTCACCCCCAGAGAGATTATTGACAGGGCTATCTTTGGGCGGGCAGCGCAGGGCCTGCATCGCCATTTCGATTTTACTATCAATATCCCAAGCATCGCGGCCATCGACCTCATCTTGGAGCTTGGTCATCTCCTCCATGATTTCATCGCTATATTCTTCGGCCATTTTCATGGCGACTTCGTTATATTTATCGAAAATGATTTTATCTTCGCAGCCCGAAATCACATTGCCCCAGACATCTTTGTCATTATCCAGCTTTGGCTCTTGCGGCAGATAACCGACTTTGACGCCTTCAGCCGCCCAATGCTCGCCCGTGACCTCTGTATCAACACCGGCCATAATCTTCATAAGAGTTGACTTACCCGCGCCGTTGACCCCGATCAGGCCAATTTTGGCATCAGGGTAGAAAGATAGGTGCACATTATCGAGGATCGTCTTATTGCCGAATTTCTTCGTAAGACCTTGCATATGATAACAAAATTGGCGGGCCATCTGGGCACTCCGATAATAATGGGATGATTTCCCTGCGAGATATGCGGCAGCGCTTTAAATTGCAAGCCCTAAAGCTTCATAGCCCCCCCAAACAAAACTAACACGCCGATAACGAAAACGCTATCAACCGTGTTTAGCCTTTTATGCTTTCGTCGCCTATATCTTGGTCATCGAAATAAACCACAAAGGATTTTGCAGAACTCGCCGCTAAAACGCTAAGGAAACTCCCTCCCCTATGGTTTCCTTATCATTGCCAAGACAGTCCCCCCTTACTCTCTTTGCACCGCAGCGATAATGCCAAAAGCCCGCCTTTTTAGGCGGGCTTTTTTATATGTGAACACTTGAGAATTTCGCTATTTTCGTAAGGGCGTTAGCGCAATACAATCACCGCCGCCATAGCCTTTAATATGCCCCTCTGGGCAGGGAATAAGTATATCATCATCAACAGGCGGAAGATCTCTATAGGGCGTAACATAGGGCTCTGGGTCTAGCGCTGGTTCTGACGCAACATAAGGCTCAACATAAGGCTCTACTATAGGCGTGGGCGCTGGAAGCTGGGCTGTTTTTGGCGACGCTATAGGCTGCTGCGAGATTATATATTGCGGGGCCGGGATATATTGTACAGGCGTCACCACGGGCTGGCAAGCGGGCGAAACTGGCACGCAGCCCGTCGTGAGCATTTCGCCGCCATAACGCGTGCTATTGTGCGAGGAACAGCCAGCAAGCGCCAGACTACCAAGAGATAAGAGAAGAAACACGCCCTGCTTTTCAGAACGAAAAACCATAAAACCTCACAAACCTTACATGTGTTCTTGAATTATATAAACTGAGTCGCCTATGGGGCCAATTTTAAATCACGCATAAAAAAACCTGCTCCGAAGAGCAGGCTTGGGTTAATATCGAACCTTACCTAGCTGGTAATACGCGCAACTGTTAGGCTTGTTGCTATTTGGCTAAAGGCATCCCCTAACTCATCACCATTTGTAGCGTTAAAGAAGTTCACCGAGGCAGATGCACAATTTTCAAGTAAATCACGAGTCGCTTGATCTTGAATCTCATAAGCGATTGTATAAATTTGGATATTGTCGCGTTTTGCATTTTCGCACATTCTTTCCATCGTGCGGTCAGCAGGTATTTGATTATTTGAATTATGCGTAATGCCGCTTTTTGACTTTGTATTTCTACCATCCGTCATAATCACCATCACATTATCCGTTTTATTAGCATCCTGATTTACTGTCTGCGTGAACGGCGCGCTTGGCGTCAAAGTTCTCCAACCCCAAGCAATACCAGCTGGCGTATATGTATAACCATTGGCTTGTAGGCTACCAATTGACTGCCGTACACTGTTCATGTTTTTTGTAAGTGGCAAGACAGGGGATACAGGACACTGATTAGTCATGATACCAGGAACTCTTGCAACTGAAGACGTAATGCGAGTGTCGAGCGGGGCGAGGCGCGATCCAACACATCCACTCCAGTTATGAGGCGCACGATTATTGCCTGTCTCTGGGAATTCAAGCCAGTTTTCATTTGCAAGGCCTGCGCCAAGATTTACATGCTGTGCGAAAGGCACAACTGATATGCTCACTTCGCCTTCAGAACCGTCCAGTTGAGTAATCAAGTCATCGGCAGCGACTTGCAAGGCAGCTAATTTTGTTCCGCCAGAAGATGTTTGGCTCCTCATAGAGCCCGTTGTATCAAGAACTAAGGCAAGGTTTAAATCACGTACTTCATATTCAGCAGATGAAGCGACTCTGATGTCCAAACCATTATGACCAAAAATTCCGGCAAAATATGTAGGCTGCACTTTAGAAGTAACAACATCAACAACGGCGCCGTTACGCGTAATGCTTTCAAGCTTGACCGTTGACCCGCTCGCGCCAGGGAATTTCAAGTCAAGATAGTTTTGAGCAATTTCAGTAAGCTCAGTTTGATTATCTGACTCGCTGCGCGCGGCAGCTAAAGCAATGGCATCGGTCGTATCTTGAAGCGTCTGTCTTGCTGACCAGCCGTTAGAAACGTCAATAGCGATAGAAAGGCCAGCCACTAAAACCGCCATCGTAACCGCCCCCATAACAGCAAAGCTGCCTTCTGAATTACGGCTGTAAGCGCTCGCGCTATTGAGTAGTTTAGACTTAACAAAGTTTTTCAAAATTTTCATGGCGTAAACCTTCTTGCTTGACCGAACCAACATGTTCGAATTTACGAGAAGCGTTGCAGGGACTCTGCCAAGAGGAGAATTTTGTGCCGAAATGGGCCTTCGGCCTCAATTTATGGTTAATTTTATCTTAAATCGCAAGAATTTTAGCCTATTTTGAGAGAAATTATGGTTAATAGTGCCTATAGGCCCAATTACTTTTCTGGCAAGATTTGAACCCGATAAGCCTTATTTGGATCAAAAACTTCGGCCGCGAGTAGTCTTAGGTCATCGACTGTCATGTTCTGATACATGCTATAACGCGTGCGGTGACGCTCTGCACGCTCTGGATCCGTTTGGGCCTCGCCAATGACGCCCAGCCAATAGCCATTATTTTCCAGACTCGTCTCAATGCGCTCGCGCGCAGGTATAATGGCGCGCTCAAAAAGAGCCTCATCAAATTCACCGGCCCTAAATTCCGCCGCAATCTCGTCGACCTTTTGGCTGATACGGTCAGTATCTTTAGGCGTGAGCTCAATCGACGTGCCTAGATAGCCATAATTAGGATATGTGCGCGGGGTAAAGTTAAAGGCAGAAGGCGAATAGCTTGCCCCCTCTTCCTCGCGCATGACTTCGGTCAAACGGAGCTGAAAGAGCTCAGCCAGCATCCCCATATGGCGCGCGGTCTTTACATCGCGCCCATCGGGGGCTGGCCAATAGACCCTCAAGAGCGCCGTATCGACTTCCCCTGCGTGGGAGAGAATTATGGGACGCGGAGAGCCTTGCGGAAAGGTTAGCTCTATGCTTGCTTGTGTTGGCGCAAGAGGCTCAAGGGGGCGCTTTGGCAAAGCGCCAAAGGTGCGCGCGACGTCTGTAATAAGCGTATCAGCATCAAAATCGCCGACCACGCCAATCTCAATCGCGCTATCTTTTAATCTCGGCTCAAGCCACGCTTCCAGCGTCTTCATATCAATATCAATGAGGGCTTGCTGCTCTGGAATTCCAAAGCGCTTATCGCCGCTGCGGATAAGGCGGTCAATATCGCGCGAAGCTACGCCCGAGGGCGTGCTATCAAGGGTAGGATAGAAAGACTGTATATATTTGTCATAGCGCGTCTTAGCTTCCTCGCGGTAGCCCTGCGCTGTTGCATAAGCCGCCATCAGGTTAAGCTGATCTGTCAAATTTTCGGGCACGGTGGCCCCTGATATAAACATACGTTCAGCGCCAAAGCTTAGCGATACACCCACAGACTTCCCTGCCATTATTGTTTGAATTTCATCCGCGCTATGCGCCTTAAGCCCTGAGAGGTTGAGCATATTGGGTGCAAACCACTTAAAGCCAGCTTCCTCTTGCGGAAAAAACAAATGGCCTTGCCCCAGCGCAACTTTGATAGAGATGACATCTTTTTGGTAAGGTGTCTTTTTCATATTTAGGCGTACATTATTATCGAAAATGACGGTCTCAAACTCAATATCTTCGACAGTTTTGCGGGAGACGACTTTTCCCGGCTTGCCAAAATCCGTATAGGCAAATTCCGCCTGCGCCGCGGCTTTCAATGGCGTGACTGCAACGGCGCGGCTCTCCTCAAGCGCCTTCATCATCACCTCTTGCGCGTTATCAATGACCTCACTCGTGGCCAAATAAAGCTGAGGCGTGTCAATCCCCGCCCATCCCGCTTTAAAGGCAGTGTGGACAGCCTCCGGCGTGATGTCATTGGCGTAGCTTTCAAAGCGCTCCAAATCATCGGCAGGCGCGCTCATCACACGCTCATTGCTAAAGCTACTCATTATGCGGCGCGCAAGCCCAGAGGTCCGGCGCGTAGGCGAAGTCTGAACCGCAACCTGTAGCGCTTTGCGCGTATTGGCGATTTGCTCATCTAGCTCAGCTTGGGTGAAGCCAAATTCATAAGCCTGGCGCAGAGTTTGCTCCCCTTGGGCCAGGGCTGCCGCCCAACTTTGCGGCTGAGCACTCATGGTTAGGCTTGAAATATTGCGCACATCATAGACATTGGAGGACGAAGCTGAGGCGCTGATAAAGGCCGCCTGCCCGCTGCGCGCCAGACGCGCAAGCCGTCGCGACAAGATACGATTGCCAAGACCTTCAATAAAGGCCGCCTTGCGGTTCTCGGCGGTGTCTTCGCGAAGATCGGGTGGCCCCATAACATTAAGCGAAATCGAGGTCTGAATCTCAGGATCGACATAATATTCGGCCTCGGCTCCCCGCGCCCCGAGCGCTGGGACGTCATAGTCAGGCAGCGCGGCGCCTTGGGCCGTCCAATCAGCAAAGAACTGCTCAATCTTGCTCGCAGCATAATCTGTCTCAAAATCCCCGACAAAAACGATGAATGTGTCTTCGGGGCGGTAATGCCCGCGGTAAAAGGCCTCAAATTGCGCGGGCGTAACGGAACTAATGGTCTCTTCAGTGCCAATTGGGAGGCGATCGACAAAAAGCGAGCCTTTGAGCAGGAATTTCAGCGAATTTATAGAGGATTTATAGGCAGGGCTGACCCGCGCGCGCTTTTCCGCCAAAATAACGCCGCGCTCACGGTCAATCGCGTCTGGATCTAAGGTCAGATTAGAGGCCGTCTCGCGCATAATCATCAAAGTCTCGTCAACAATCTCCTCATTCACTTCTGGCAGCTCTAATTGATAGATAGTCTCGTCAAAACTGGTCGAGGCATTGGTATCTGCGCCAAAGGCAAGGCCAAAGACCTCCAGTCGCTTAATCATCTCGCCTTCAGGGATATTCTTCGAGCCATTAAAGGCCATATGCTCTAAAAAATGCGCGATTCCGCGCGTGTCATCTGCCTCATCAATCGAGCCCACCCCAAAACGCATCAAAAGCGATGCCGTATTAGACGGTGTTGAATTAGCCATGACCGCATAGCGCAATCCATTGGGCAGCTGGCCATATTCCACAGTTTCATCCGCCGTAAGGGAGAAACCCGAGACCTCGCCATCGCTGGGCGCGGTCGAGGGCTGGCAAGACACCAAGAAAAACGCAATTAAAACAACAGTATAAGCTTTTTTAAATTTCACAACGCGCACTCATCTACTTTGTATTTAGCCGCAATTTGTTGCCCTATTCGCCCTATGAGGCAAGTGAATTATCGGCAAAACTAAGGCGCAAATTGCCTTGCCTGCGCCCACACGGCAACCGGGCGCAAACATTCACATATCATTCAGGTTCTGCCCCATAACACCCTGTTAACTTACAAGGGAGGGAAGGCTTGCTTTTTGATAGCCTTTATATCAATACACAGCATGATTGGGCCATTCCGCTCAATAACACTCTGGATCGTAATATGACTGCAGCGGATAACCCCGCCATTGACTCTACCGATATAGTCGTATTCGACTTTGACGGTACGATTACGACTAAAGACACCTTCGCCCTGTTCTTGCGATATTACGCAGGCCCTGTAAAATGGGCGATTAACATATTGATATTACTCCCTATTTTTGCAGCCTATGTTTTGAAGTTTATCGACAGAAATGCCGTCAAAGCCCATGTTATTCGCCGATTCTTTAAAGGTCGCCCTATGCAAGAGCTAGACGCCAAGGCCGCACGCTTTGCCGCTGACGTAATTCCAAGCCTTATTCGCCCTGCCGCAATGGCTGAATTGGCCAAGAAATTAAAAGCAGGCGAGTCATTATATATATGCAGCGCTTCTATCACGCCTTATTTGAAGGCTTGGGCCAGCAAAAATGGAATCGAGAACGTCCTCGCGACAGAGCTCGAATCAAACGGATCTACCTATACGGGTGAGATAAAAGGATGGAACATCTGGGGAGAAGGTAAGGTCCGCCGCATTTTGGCCGAATTTGCCCCCCATTCTGTCAATATATTAGAGGCTTATGGTGATAGCAGAGGAGACAGGGAGTTATTACACGCCGCTAAGGCGTCTTTTTACC
>CALKIX010000028.1 GCA_937995665.1 uncultured Hellea sp.
AGTTGATAAATCACTCAGGGAGTTGCTTTGCGTGATGCGCGCAGCTGTGTAGAGGACGAGCCATGAAGTTACTTAGCAATATGATGACCCGCTTTGTGCAAAAGGGACAATTGACAGTTATTGACGTTGACGGGAACTCCCACGTTTTTGGGCCAGGGGGCGAGCCGTCTGCCACGATTAGGCTGACAGATAGGACGTTATATAAGACCCTCTTTTTAAACCCTGAGTTAAAGGCGGGCGAAGCCTATATGGATGGCACATTGATTTGCGAAGAGGGCGGCATTCGCGGCCTGCTTAATGTTTTTGGTCATAACCGCGACAGCCTGCGTGGTCAGCCCCTGCAAAAGGCGCTTAAAAAATGGCTCAAGAAAATCCGCAAATGGCATCAGCGCAATAAGACCGCCGCCTCGCGCAAGAATGTGCAGCATCATTATGACCTGTCCAATGAGTTTTATAAGCTCTTCCTCGATGAAGACATGCAATATAGCTGCGGTTATTGGCCAAGCTTTGATATTACGCTCGAAGAATCCCAGCGTCTCAAGAAAGCGCATATCGCCACAAAACTAGATCTTAAGCCCGGTATGAAAGTGCTTGATATTGGTTGCGGCTGGGGCGGTATGGCGATTTACATTGCCCAAAATTTTGACTGCGAAGTTGTGGGTGTCACGCTCTCCGATGAGCAGTTCGCCCTTGGCCGTGAGCGCGTTAAAAAGCTAGGCCTTGAGGGCAAAGTCGACCTTCGCCTGCAAGATTACCGTCATGTGGAAGAGACCTTTGACCGCGTCGTATCTGTGGGCATGTTTGAGCATGTGGGCGTTGCGCATTATTTAGAATATTTCTCCAAGATAAAAGAGCTCTTGCGCGAAGACCAAGGGGCGGCGCTTATCCATTCCATTGGCCGCAAAGGCGGGCCGGGCACGACGGGTGCATGGATTCGCAAATATATCTTCCCGGGCGGTTATTCGCCTGCGCTATCCGAAACATTTGCCGAGATTGAAAAAGCGGGCCTCTGGGTAAGTGATTGCGAAATTCTTCGCCTGCATTATGCCGAGACGCTTTTGGAATGGGATAAGCGTTTCCAAGCCAACCGCGCGCAGGTCGCCAAGATGTTTGACGAGAAATTCTGCCGTATGTGGGAATTTTATCTCATCATCAGTGAGCTGTCTTTCCGCCTCGGTAAACATATGAATTTCCAAATCCAGTTGACGAACTCTGTCGACGCTTTGCCGATTACGCGCGATTATATGGTCGACGAAGAACGTAAACTCGCATAGAGAGCTTTCATGGCTAGCCAAGTTGAAAAACCAAAACATTTAAAAAACCCGCGCCGCGCCTTTGTCAAAAAGATGGGCAAAAAGCTGGTGCGCACAATTGCCAGCTTTCAAGCTGGGCAATCGAAAGTGCCTGATACGCCTAAAATCTCCAATGAGCACTTCCCCTTCCTATCTGCCTTTACCGATAATTGGGAAGTCATACAGGCCGAAGCTAAAGAGGTTCTAAAGTTCCGTGAAGTCATTCCGGGCTTTCAAGATATCTCGCCCGATCAGTACCGCTTGGCCACAGAAAATAACTGGAAGACCTTTGTGATTTACGGCTTTGGCCAGCGTCTTGAGAAAAATGCCAGCCTAGCGCCTAAGACGGCAGATATTCTCGGGGGCGTGCCGAACCTACAAACCGCGATGTTTTCAATCCTTGCGCCCGGCTATCATATCCCAGCGCATAAAGGCGTAACCAAGGGCATTTTGCGCTCCCATATTGGGCTAATCATTCCCAAAGACCGCGAGAAGTGCCGCATCCGTGTGGACGAGACGATTACGGCGTGGAAAGAGGGCGAGATTTTCGTCTTTGACGATACATATGAGCATGAGGTCTGGAATGACACAGATGAAGAGCGCGTGATTTTGCTCTTTGATTTTGACCGTCCAATGAAGTTCTGGGGACGTTTCCTAAACTCAGCCTTTTTGCAAATTATGAAGCTGACGGCCTTTTACCAAGACCCCAAGAAAAATCTGCAAACCGCAGAGGAGCGCCTTGAAGCTGCTATTAGGCAAGCCGATGCCAATATAGAAGCGATGAGCGATCCTGCGGGGTAGAGGAGGCCAGCGCCGCTTTGACAAATCAACGCGGCTTTGTCACCATTGGCCCAATGGATAAACTCTCAACAAAAGTCTTTAAGCAAGCCAAGACGGCGGGGCGCGCGCTCAACCAAGCCGCGCGCTCTATGCGTGTTTTATCCTCTGTGGCTTGGGAGGATAACCAGCGCGTTGAGTTTCTAAAAAGCGGCAAGCTGCCGACCCCTGAATATAGTTATGTTGATGTTTCCGAGGCCCGAAATTTGGTCGCTGATGCCCGCAATCATATTGAGGGTGACCATGTTGTCTTTGGCTGGCTAGGGCGCTTAGCCGATACGCTGGAGACAAGCGCGAACCTGATTGATGCGCGCGGCACGCCAGAGTTTTTTGAGCATTCTACCGCGCTTTATGGCCAGCCTACAAAGCTCATGTTGGATGGCAAGACGCGCGTGATTGACTTGGCCCGCCATATGGACGGCACGCTAGACGGGCTGGATTTCTCAAAGCTTGTGGTTGAGGGCTATGATACGCATCTCACCGCCTCAGAATTTGCGCAAGCCTTAGAGCCGCATTTGGCGGAGCATTTTGGCGATAGCGCGCCTGTGGTTGAGCTATCTGATACGCTTTCTGCCAAGGCGGTGGCAGGTCGCACGCGCATCCGCGTGCGTTCGAGCGCGAGTTTCACCGACCGCGATATTCATCAACTGCTCCAACATGAAGCGCTTATCCATACGGCGACAGCGCTCAATGGGCGCGCCCAGCCGCATTTTAAAATTTTGGGCCGCGCCCATGCCGGCACGACCGAAGTGCAAGAGGGCCTCGCTGTCTTTGCCGAGATTATTAGCGGGGCGATGGACCCGCAGCGCTTTCGCCGCCTGTCTGATCGCGTTATTGCCATTCAGATGGCGATTGAGGGCGCGGACTTTAAGCAGGTCTTTGATTTTTATAATGAGAGGCTGGAGGGTCCAGATCAAGCTTTTGAAAATACGCGCCGTGTCTTTCGGGGGGGCGTTTTGACAGGCGGTGCGCCCTTTACCAAAGACATGGTCTATCTGAATGGACTATTGCGCGTGCATAATTTCATGCGCACCGTGGTTAAGCTGGGCCGTGCCGATCTTATCCGCATTCTTTTTATGGGAAAGATGGATATTGAGGACGTTCCCGCGCTTGCCCAAATGACCAGCAGCGGACGTATGCGCGCGCCAGAGTATATGCCGCCTTGGGCCAAAGATTTGCGATTCCTCGTCTCCTATATGAGCTATTCGAGCTTTCTGAACCAAGTCAAAATGCCGGGCTTTCAAGCCTATTACCAAGAAGAGTTGATTGACGTGCCCGTTGTCTGGGACTTTACGCGTTAGTAATCTTTACGGACATATGGTATAAGGGATTGATATTAAAGGAGAAGTCTATGCCAAAACTTACAGGAAATTGCCTTTGCGGAAATGTTAGCTTTGTGGCTGAAGGCGACATTGTATTTCAAGCGAATTGCCACTGTACAGATTGTCAGCAAACCTCAGGCTCACCCTTTGCGACTTTAGTTTTTATGAAAGAAAAGGATGTCAAAATCACAGGTGAGCTAAAATCCTTCAGTCATAGTGTGGATAGCGGCAATACATTGCGCAAGGATTTCTGCCCCAATTGCGGCGCGCAAATGTTTGGCGGCAATGAGGCGCGCCCGGGCAGCCTGAATATAAAGGCTGGCGTGATTAATGAAAAAGAGCTGATTAAGCCGCAATTTAACGTCTTTGCAGGCTCGAAAATTCCTTGCACTGTTTTGGACGATTCCATACCTGCCTATGAAGGAATGCCGTCCTAAGCGTTCTAAAGAGAACTGTTTGATAAAAAGAACGCTTGTTCTGTATATCCTATATTGAAATTTGCGGCTGCAAGGCTTATGTGGCCTGCAAACATACAAAGGCTATAGGCATGACCAAGGTAAATCCCAATGCACCCACCGAAGAAAAGGTGTTGGCTGTGGAGCATTATACGGATCGTTTATTCCGTTTTGATATCACGCGTCCAGCAAGCTTTCGCTTCCGCTCAGGCGAATTTATCATGATTGGGCTGCCTAAAACTGAAGATCAAAAACGCCCGATTATGCGCGCCTATTCTGTGGCCAGTCCTGCTTGGGATGAGAAACTAGAGTTTTACTCTATCAAAGTGCCTGATGGGCCGCTGACCTCGCGTCTTCAAAAAATTAAAGAAGGTGATACGGTTCTGCTAGGCCGTAAGCCTGTGGGCACGCTTGTGCTCGACGCGTTGCTCCCTGGTAAGCGCTTATATATGTTTTCAACGGGCACAGGTATTGCGCCTTTTGCTTCTATCATTCGCGACCCTGAAACTTATGAGCGTTATGACGAAGTTATCTTGACCCATACCTGCCGCCAAAAGGCCGAGCTATCTTACGGCTTGCGCCTTGTGGAGAGCCTTAAGGATGATCCGCTGGTTGGGGAAATGATTGGCGATAAGCTTTTGCATGTGACCTCGCTAACCCGCGAAGAATATCCGCTTAAAGGCCGGATCACGACTTTGATTGAAACGGGACAGCTCTTTGAAAATGCGGGTACGCCAAAGCTAAACCCGGCCGAAGATCGCGTGATGATTTGCGGCTCTAAAGACATGATTGACGATACAGCCGCCTTGGTTGAAACCTTTGGCCTAACAGAAGGCTCAAACTCTAAGCCGGCTGAATTTGTGGTCGAGAAGTCTTTCGTCGGTTAACGATTAGCTTCTGCGAAGGGGAGCAGGGTAAGCCTGACCCCAAACCCGTCTGAATCTCGAATAACGTCACTGCCGAAATTGTTGCGCTCATAGAAGATTTCTAGCAAGGTACAGTCATCTTTAAAGATGAGGCCGATTTCCTGTTCGCGCGTGACATTTAAGTCGAGATCGCGATTAGCTGCGTAGCGCAGGCTCCAATTTCGATTAATACTCAAAATAGCTTCGCCTTCAATGGCCTCTGCGGGCACGTCAGGATTATCAATGAGCTGGGCCGAGGACTCATCCAAGCGGTAATATCGTGAACCCAAGGTGAAGCGCCGGCTGCGATAGTTCAAGCTCGTATCAATACGGCTAATATCTTTATCGTCAGCATCATAACGCAAATCTGTTGTCCATTGCAGCTTTGAGTTAAAAGCAAGCGCGAAACGGCCTACATAGTCTGAGCGGCCGCCTTCAAGGCCAGAGCCTTGGGCAAAGCTATCATCAAACCCGCTGGCATAGCTGCGACCGACGAAGAAATCGGCACGAGTTTTTTCCCAATCGGCAATAAAGGAGACGCCTATATCCGCGCGCGATCCATTTTGCCAAAAATCATATCCCGTGGACTTTTGCCCCTGCCATAAAAGGCTTTGGTTGAAATCTGTATTGATACCGTCTTGGAACAGGGTGAGGGCTTGATTGTTGCTATCTTGCACGGTGAAACGATCAAGCTTGGCATCGCCAAAGCTGTGCGTGACTTGAAGACGCGGCTCGATAATAAGGTCAACATTCTTGCCTTGTTTGATGAAGGGGTAACGCACATCCGCCCCGACTTGGCCAAGGCCGCGGCCAAATTCCACCTTGTCAAATTCAAGGCTTGTATCGGCGGCGCTTATAGGGTTTTCAGGCTCTATGCTGAAATAATCATAGCGCGCATTGGCAAAGGGCTTAACTTCCACGCCAATATCCGTAATGAAGGTTTTGCTATAATCTAGCCCGCCCGTCGCGCGAAAATAATCCGTGCCTATGTCGCGCGTTAATAGCGTGGTATCACCAAAGGCTTTCAGCCGGCCGCCAATTTGCGGAGCGGTGATATATTTCTCAAATTCGATTTTGGGCGCAATAATCGGCAGTTCTCTATCATCAGGGGAGTCGACGGTTATCAGCCCCGTATTCTGGTCTTCGAGGAAGGTCGTACGCAAATCTTGGAAACCAAAAGTCGAGACGCTAAAGCGGAAAGTGTCATCTTGTGCGACAGCAAACGCTTGGGAGACATTCCGGCGGCTCTCGGCTTTATAAAGGCCAAAATCTTCGGGGTCTTCTTCAAGGTTATAGCGGTTGAGATAATTATCATCTGTGGTCAGCTGAACGCCAAAGCCATAATCCCAAAAATCTGTCGGCTCAAAGAAACCCTTGGCATAGATATGAGAGCGCAGCTTTTTCCCGCCCGGCGCGTCAGCAGGGTTCACAAATTCAGCTGGGTCGAACGGGTCGCCGTCTCGGTCAAATTGGCTGCCATAGGTAAAGCTGCCTTCGACATCTATGCGGCCTGTATTAAATTGGCGCGCGGCTTGATATTCCAAAAGCGGATTGACGTTTTGAAAGACATGCGGCGTGAAGGTCGCTTCGCTATAATCATCAATGGCCCAATAATAAGGCAGGGACACAAAGAGGCCTGTTGCGGAATCATAGCCCGCAAAGGGGGTTAGAATTCCGCTGGCGCGCCGCGCGCTGGGATCTGCATGGGCCAGATAAGGCGTATAGAAGACGGGCACGCCCAACAGCTCAAAGACCGCATCATTATAGCGAATGGTGCGTGTATCTCTATCTTGGCTCACCTTGCGCGCTTTAATGCGCCATGAGGGCGTAGCGGCTTTGCCGTTTTTCTCCGCATCCTCACATATTTCGCAAGGTGTGTAATAGGCGTTATATAGCTCAATCTCTTCGCCTTCTGTGCGGGTCACAAAGGCGGCTGCCAGCGTGCCGCCGCCCGGTTGGCGCGCGGTGAAGTTCGCCGCATTACCAGCGGTAAGCGTATTGGAGAGCTCAATCTTATCGGCAGATTGCGTCGCGCCCGTTGGATCAGTCAAAATAACATTGCCGGTGGCGACGACAGCCCCGCTCTCAAGATTATAAATCACGCGGTCAGCGCGCAGGGTACGGTCTTGATAGCGCCCGACGACTTCGCCTTGAGCGGTCAGCAGCTTCGCGGGTTCATTATTGATAAGTTCGTCGGCCTCTAGATAAATAATATCGGGGTCACGAAAAGGACTATCTGCGGCAAGCTCTAAGGGGCGGTTGGTCAGCGGGTCCGCGGAGGTGGTTTCAAATTGTGCTATTGCCTGGTTGGACGTAAGGGCAAGGCTCAGCGCAAGAACGCTTGATTTTACGGCCTGTCTGACGGCAATTTTAAGCAATGTCTTCCCCTAAAGTCTAAGTCGGTGCACCGTCTTCGAAAGGGCATAGCTAATCCCGCGCGCGGCGTCTATGAAATTTCTAAGGATTACGCAGTAAAATCCTTCATTCTTGCATATAGATAATGCGCGACAGCCTATGTTAATTTGGGTGCTCTTGATCTAGTCTACACCCACAAGCATGAGGGGCGAAAGGATAAATTATGACCAAGAATACACAAAGCCTAAGTGCCATGTCTGGATTTAACATCGCAGACCCGACACAGATAGACCGCCTCGAGGGCAAGGTCAGTGAGGCCGAATGGGCGGCGCGTCTGGATTTGGCGGCGACTTACCGCCTCTGCGCTATGCATGGATGGTCTGATTTGGTCTTTACCCATATCTCTGTGCGCTTGCCTGATGAGAATGGTGAGGAACGCTTTTTGATTAATCCTTATGGCGTTATGTTTGACGAGATGACGGCATCCAGCCTTGTCAAAATCGATTTGAATGGCAAGCTCTGCCAAGACACGCCTTACTTTATCAATCCCGCGGGCTTTACAATTCACAGCGCTATTCATGCCGCGCGCGAGGATGCTGGATGCGTTATCCATGTCCATACCCCTTACGGGATTGCTGTTTCTGTGCAGAAAAAGGGCCTGCGCCGCTATACGCAATTCTCTATGCAGGTCTTTAACGATCTAGCCTATCATGATTATGAAGGCATCGCCCTGGAGCTGGATGAGCGCGAGCGTATTGTCAAAGATTTGGGCGATAAGAGCCTGATGCTACTCCGCAATCACGGCACTTTGACGCTGGGCCAAACTTGCGGGACAGCCTTTCTGCGCATGTACTTCCTCGAGAATGCCTGCAAGACGCAAATCTTAGCCCAAGCCGTCGGCGGAGAGGCGCATCTACATGAGGAACCCGAAGATATGGGCCATAAAGTCTACGCTCAAGGCGCCCCCGCTTTCATCCCCGGCATGGGCGACAATTTGGTCTGGCCGGGCCTGATGCGGAAACTCCAGCGCACAAATCCGGGCTTTGATTATTAGGGGGAGGGGTCTTGCCGCAATAATAGATAGGCCAACCTATAATAACTCCATTTGAGAAACTCTAGCGATTAACTGCTCCGCACCAGATTCAAGGTCTTC
>CALKIX010000029.1 GCA_937995665.1 uncultured Hellea sp.
TGATAAAATATATTATTTGATCTGTAGAGAATCATTGAACTTTTCATATTGACCTGCGGGCATAGATATTTATCACATAGCCGCTTGAATTACGGAAGAGACCCTATGACACTCGCATTTACATTTCCCGGTCAAGGCAGCCAATTTGTCGGTATGGGCCAAGCCTTATCAGAGGCCTTTCCTGCGGCGCGGGCCGTCTTTGAAGAAGTTGACGATGCGCTAGGCCAAAATTTATCAAAGCTTATGTGGAGCGGCCCACAGGAAGCGCTAACTTTAACAGCGAATACGCAGCCTGCCCTTATGGCTTGCGGGGTTGCGGCTATGGCCGCGCTGGACGCTGAATTTGGCGTTAAGATTACAGACGCTAAATTTGCGGCGGGCCATTCTCTTGGCGAATATACGGCGCTTTGCGCGGCAGGCGCGCTCAGCCTGAGCGATACAACGAAGCTTTTGCGTATTCGCGGGGATGCCATGCAGGCTGCTGTGCCTGTGGGCAAAGGCGCGATGGCGGCGCTGCTAGGCGCCTCGCTAGAAGATGCAGAATCCGCTGCAAAAGCGGGCCAATCGCAAGGCATCTGCCAAATCGCCAATGATAATGCGACGGGACAAATTGTGCTCTCAGGCGAAAAGGCGGCCGTTGAGGCGGCTTGCGAAAAGGCGCGCGAAATGGGCGTAAAAAAGGCCGTCATATTGCCAGTCTCTGCCCCGTTTCATTGCGATATGATGGCCCCTGCGGCAGAGGCTATGCGCGAGGCGCTCGCCGGCGCTGAATTTAACGCGCCTACCTTGCCCATTATCAATAATGTACAGGCCGTGCCTGTCACAGATGCTGATCAACTGCGCGCAGACCTTGTGACCCAAGTCACAGGGCGTGTGCGCTGGCGCGAATCTATTGAATGGATGCACGAAAATGGCATTGAAACACTTGCCGAGCCGGGCTGCGGGAAAGTCCTGACAGTCATGGCGCGCCGCATTGTGCGCGAACTTAAAGGCATCACGCTCAATACTCCTGAGGGCCTTGAAGCCTTTGCAACGACGTTAAAGGGATAGAAAAGGGATAGATATGTTTAATCTTGACGGAAAACGCGCGCTTGTTACAGGCGCAACGGGCGGACTTGGCGGAGAAATTGCGCGCCGGCTCCATGCACAAGGCGCGGTTGTGGCGCTCTCTGGAACGCGGGCTGAAAAATTAGAAAGCCTCGCGTCTGAACTTGGTGAGCGTGCCCATATTGTGCCGTGTAACCTCTCAGATGGGGAGGCGGTTGACGCGCTTCCTAAGGCGGCGGGCGAAGCGATGGGTGGGGGCGTTGATATTTTGGTCGCTAATGCGGGCATCACGCGGGATGGCCTACTTATGCGGATGAAGCAAGAAGACTGGGATTTAGTTCAAAAAGTTAATCTGGAATCCTATTTCCGCCTGTCAAAGACCTGTCTGCGCCCGATGATGAAGGCGCGCTGGGGCCGTATTATCGGTATCACGTCGATTGTTGGCGTGACGGGTAACCCAGGCCAGACAAATTATGCAGCCTCCAAAGCGGGAATGATTGGCTTTTCTAAGTCTTTGGCCCAAGAGGTCGCCTCGCGCGGCGTGACAGTGAACTGTATAGCGCCCGGTTTTATTAGCTCGCCCATGACAGATGAGCTCAATGAGGCCCAGCGCGCAGCCACTTTGCAGAAGATTCCTGCAGGTGTTTTAGGAACTGGTGAAGATATTGCGAATGCAGCACTTTACTTGGCGTCAAATGAGGCAGGATATGTCACAGGGCAGACTTTGCACGTAAATGGCGGTATGGTTATGATTTAAAAGGCTTTTAAGGGCCTAACCAGTCATTGTCAGAGCAACTTAACTATGTTAATCACACCGAAATAATAAAAAGGGCTTGTATTTAAGGGGACAGCGCTTACTTACAGCTCGCAATCGCTACAAATTACCGTAGCAGTCATAAAAGGAAATACTATGTCAGACGTATTAGCTCGCGTTACAAAGATGGTCGTGGAGCATCTTGATGTGGAAGAAGATAAAGTAACAGGCAACGCACACTTCATCGATGATCTTGGCGCGGATAGCCTTGATAACGTTGAGCTCGTTATGGCGTTCGAAGAAGAATTCGACATCGAAATCCCAGACGATGCTGCTGAGCATATCCAAACTGTGGGTGATGCTGTTAAATTCATCTCAGAAAAAGTCGGTTAGGCTCTTTCACTTGTGCGGCGGGTTGTTGTCACAGGTCTAGGCCTTGTTACCCCCGTTGGATGCGGCGTTGATACCGCATGGAAAAATATTCTCTCCGGAAAGTCCGGAGCTTCCAAAATAGAACATTTTGACGTCAGCGACCTTGGGTGCAAGGTCGCTGCTGTCATGCCGCGCGTTGATGGACGGGCTGGCGGTTCCCCCCAAATGGAGGGCGCTTTTGACCCAGAGGCGGTCATGAGCAAGCGCGATGCAAAGCGCCTTGATGATTTTATTCTTTACTCTATCGCCGCGTCTGATGAAGCGCTTAAAGATGCTGGCTGGAATCCGAGCGAAGACGAGATAGAGGCCCGTGAGCGCACGGGCGTTATGTTTGGCTCGGGCATTGGCGGGTTGCAGACAACTTATGACGCCTCAATCACGCTCCATGAAAAAGGCCCGCGCCGCCTAAGCCCCTTTGTTATTCCGGCCATGCTGATTAATCTGACCTCTGGCCAAATCTCTATTCGCAATGGCTTTAAAGGCCCTAACCATTCTGTTGTTACGGCCTGCGCCACAGGTGCCCATGCCATTGGCGATGCGGCCCGCCTTATCGCTTTTGGGGATGCGGATGTCATGGTGGCCGGCGGCGGGGAATCTGCCATAAACCGCCTCGGCATTGCTTGTTTTGTGGCCTGCCGCGCCATGACAACCGCTTATAATGATACGCCAGAGAAAGCCTCGCGCCCTTATGATAGTGGCCGAGACGGCTTTATGATGGGCGAAGGCTCTGGCGCGCTTGTGCTCGAAGAATATGAGCATGCTGTTGCGCGCGGGGCAAAGATTTATGCTGAGGTTAAAGGCTATGGCCTGTCCGGCGATGCTTACCATATTACAAGTCCGTCGCCTGATGGGGATGGCGGCTACCGCGCGATGCGCGCAGCGCTGAAAAACTCTGGCCTTGATGTGACCGATATTGGCTATGTGAATGCCCATGGAACCTCGACGCCTATGGGCGATGAAATTGAAGTTAAAGCGGTTGAGCGCCTGCTGGGCAATCATGCTAAAAACGTCAAAATGTCATCGACCAAATCCAGCACGGGGCATTTGCTCGGCGCGGCTGGTGCGATTGAAGCCGTGTTCTCCATACTCGCCCTGCGCGATCAAATCGCGCCGCCGACGCTGAACCTTGAAGACCCCTCTGTTGATACAGAGCTTGACCTTGTCCCGTTAAAAGCCAAGCCCTTTAAAGGCAAAGCGGTCATGTCCAATAGTTTCGGTTTTGGCGGCACCAATGCGGCGGTGATTTTCAGCCAGCCGCCAAGACAATAGCGTCCGCGTAATGGCTAAGAAAAAGCGTATCGATGCGATTATAAATAATCCTGATGCGGTGATTTCCAATGACAGCCTAGACGATATTCCTTCTACGGATTTTAAAAGCCTGCCCAAACGCGAAAAACGCGCCTTAGGCTTCATTGCTTTTACCGCGGGGGTCACGATTTTAGTTGCGCTTATTCTAGGCGCTTATGCGGTGATTAATTACCGCTATGAAACCGTGCCCAAGGGCGAGGCGCGCGAGGTCGTTTTTGAAGTGCCCAAGGGGAGCGGGCTATCATCGATTGCGGGGCGGCTTGAAAAAGAGGAGCTGATTAAAAGCGCCTTTATATTTAAGTTAGTGACAAAGCTGCGCGGCAATGAAGCTAATTTTAAAGCCGGAGAATTTGCGCTACAAAGCCCCGCCTCTATGCGCCAAACCTATGAAGCTTTGGCCGAGGGAAAATCTATCCTTTATCCTTTTACCGCGCCAGAAGGCTTAACATCGGCGCAGATTGTCCGCGCCATGCGCGCCAATGAAGCCTTAACGGGCGAAATAGAGACGGTGCCCGCTGAAGGCACGCTATTGCCTGAAACCTATATGGTGCCGCGCGCCATGAACCGCGCTGCTCTGCTTACCCAAATGCAGCGTGCCCAAAGCGAGCTCATCGATAAGCTCTGGGCAACTCGCCAAGAGGGGCTGCCTATCAAAACAAAGCAAGAGGCGATTATTCTGGCCTCTGTGGTTGAAAAAGAAACCGGCGTGGGCGGTGAGCGCGATATTGTGGCGGGGGTCTTTACCAATCGCTTGCGCCGCGGCATGCGCTTGCAATCTGACCCGACGATTATTTACGGGGTGACCAAAGGCGAGCCGCTTTTTAATAAAAAAGGACAGCGCCGCACGCTTTACCGCTCTGAAATTGACCGTAAGACCGACTGGAACACTTACCAGATTGACGGCTTGCCCAAGACCCCGATTTGCAATCCAGGCGCTAAGGCTATTGCCGCCGTGCTGGCGCCCGCCAAAACGGATTATCTCTTTTTTGTCGCTGACGGCTCTGGCGGCCATGTCTTTGCAAAAACGGTTGCTGAGCATAATGCAAATGTGAAAAACTGGCGCAAGATAGAGCGCCAAAGACAAAAGGAACAAAGATGAGCCACGCGCTTTCAGGCATGACGGGATTTGCCCGAGAGAGCGGCTCGGCGGGCGGCGTGAATTGGAGCTGGGAAGCGCGCAGCGTGAACGGTAAGTCCTTAGATGTGCGCCTGCGCTTGCCGGCAGATTTAACAGCGCTGGATGGCCCCATTAAAAAGCATTGCGCGCAGATGTTCTCGCGCGGCAATATGCAAATTAGCTTGGGCTTACAGCGCGCCGATGGCGGCAAGACTTACTGCATTAATCAAGATTTGCTCGAGCAATTAAAAGCGGCGGGCGGCTCAGATATCTCCGCCCTGCTTGGCGTTTACGGTGTGGTCGAAGAAAGGCCCAAAGCGGTGGCTGAAGATGAACAAAAGGCTTTAGAGAAAAATTTGCTCGAAAGCTTCAAAATGCTTTGCGACAAACTAAAAGCCTCCCGTCTTGAAGAAGGCGCAGCCCTTGCGCCTCTCTTAAAGCAAAATGTGAAAGATATTGCACGGCATGTGCAAACAGCGAGCGCTTTGGATAGCGCGGCCCCCGCCGCGATAAAGGCCAAGCTAGACGCCAAATTTGAAGAGCTTTTAGGCGAAAAATTATCCGAGGAACGCCTGTCTCAAGAAGCGGCCTTGCTCGCCATGAAAGCGGATGTGCGCGAGGAGCTAGACCGGCTGCGCGCCCATTGCGAGCAGGCGGAAAAACTACTAGCCCAAGGCTCGCCCATTGGCCGTAAGCTTGATTTTCTGGCCCAAGAATTTAACCGCGAGACCAATACGCTCTGCTCGAAAGCAGCAGATATAGAGTTGACGCAAACAGGGCTAGATTTGAAAAGCGTGATTGAACAATTTCGGGAGCAAGCGGCCAATGTCGAATAAGCCTGTGAAAAGCGCCCGCCGCGGGCTGATGGTTGTTTTGTCATCCCCGTCCGGTGCTGGCAAAACGACGTTGACGCGCAAACTTTTGGCAGAGAACCCTGATATGGCGATGTCAGTTTCTGCCACAACGCGCGGGGCCCGCCCGGGCGAGGCAGACGGGCAAGATTATTACTTCATCAGCAAAGACCGCTTTGCCCATATGGTGGATGAAGATGAGTTTCTCGAGCATGCCAAAGTCTTTGATAATTTCTATGGCACACCCCGCGCCCCCGTCGAAGCTGCGCTGAGCGAAGGCCGCGATATTGTCTTTGATATTGACTGGCAAGGCGCCCAGCAGCTCACCCAAGCGGCAGGGGATGACCTTGTTAAAATCTTTATCCTGCCGCCCAGCATGAGCGAGCTAGAAGCCCGCCTAAAATCCCGCGCCCAAGATAGCGACGCGGTTATTGCCAAGCGTATGTCAAAATCCGAAGCCGAGATTAGCCACTGGGCAGAATATGACTATGTCATCGTCAATGAAGATATCGAAATGGCGATGGAAGAGCTGCGCACTATCGTCGCCGCTGAACGCCTCGCCCGTCGCCGCCAGCCATGGCTAGGCGGTTTCGTTAAACGCCTGACAAGCGGGGGATAGGGCCTATTCTGATGCGCTGAGAATATGGGCGGCTAATTTTTGAAAGGCGGCCACTTCGAGCGTTTCGGGGCGTCTTTGCGGGTCTATCTCGCAGGCTTCGCACCACTCAATCGCCGTTGTGCCGTATTTTTTCGCCGCAGATTTTAGCGATTGCCTGAGCATTTTACGGCGCTGCCCAAAGGCGGCCATTGTCACTTCGCCGAGTATTTTTAAGTTAGAGAAGCGCTCACTTTCCGGCAGGGGGTCTAAAACGACTACGGCGCTATCGACCTTAGGCGGCGGGGTAAAGGCGCGGGCAGGAACTTCAAAGGCTATGCGCGCGCACGCCACGCTTTGGGTGAGCACCGCCAAGCGGCCATAGGCTTTGTCTTGGGGCGTTGCCACCACGCGCTGGGCCACCTCTTTTTGAAACATCAAGACCGCTTGGCTCCAAAATAAAGGGCTGGCGGTTAGCCAATTAATCAGCATTTTCGTGCCGACATTATAAGGCAGGTTGGCAATGATTTTGATCTCGCCCGATGGGGAGTCTGAAAGGTGCTCAGGGATATCAACTTTCAGGGCATTGGCATGAATAACCTTAAGCGTCCCGCTGGCCTTGGCAATGTCATCAAGCGGGGCCAGAAAACGCGCATCCATTTCAATGGCGAGGACTTGCGCACCGTTCATAACAAGCGCCCGCGTCAGCCCCCCTGGACCTGGGCCAATCTCAACCGCATTCACCCCGTCCAAAGGGGCAGCAAGGCGGGCGATTTTATCCGTCACATTCATATCGAGTAGGAAATGCTGCCCGAGTGATTTATTGGCGCGCAGCCCGTGAATATCGACAGTCTGGCTAAGGCTTGGAAGGTTACTGAGCACAAAAAGCCGATCTATTATTTGCGATGGCACGCGCCGTTTTGATGGCCGCAATTAAGCTATCGGCGCGGGCGATATTTTGGCCTGCAATACCAAAGGCCGTGCCGTGATCAGGTGACGTTCTTACAATAGGCAGGCCAAGGGTAATGTTCACCCCGCCGTGAAAATCAAGTGTCTTGACGGGGATAAGCCCTTGGTCGTGATACATGGCGAGCACGGCGTCATAGCCTTTTCGGGCTTCGGCGTGGAAAAGCGTATCGGCGGGCAGGGCGTCTGTGACGCTGAGCCCTTCACCGCGCAAGGCTTTGGCCGCAGGATTGATGATGTTGATTTCCTCGGTGCCCAGTGCGCCGCCTTCGCCTGCATGGGGATTGAGGCCCGTCAGGCTAAGGCGTGGATTGCTTATCCCAAAGTCACAGCGCAGCGCGCCGTCCATAACGCGGGCATTATTTATAATAGTTTTGCCAGAGAGCTGCGCGGCCGCTTCTTTGAGGGACAGATGCACTGTAGCCAGCCCCACCCGCAAGCCGCCGCCCGCCAGCATCATAACGGGACCGCGGGCATATGGCGCGGGCGCGTCTTGGGTTAGCACGCCTAGATATTCCGTATGGCCAGGATATTGAAAGCCCGCTTGGTACAGCACATCTTTGGAAATCGGATTCGTGACTACCCCAGCTGCGTGGCCAGAAATGGCGAGCTCTACCGCGCGCTCAATGGAGCCCGTAATGGCGCCGCTATGCTTAGAGCTTGGTTGTCCTACAATAGCTGCTTCGCCGTCAATTTCTAAAACTGGGATGGCGTCTTTAAAGACGCTATGGACTTGGCTTAAATCTGAGATGAGCTGAACTTTTTCACCTGCCTTTCTAAGGACGCTAGGCGGGGCGATAAGGGCGAAGCCATATTTTGGACTTTGGCGAAGGGCGCGCCATGCTTTTAGCGTGATTTCTGGACCAATCCCTGCGGGATCTCCCATTGTCAGAACAAGCGGAGCAACGTCAGGCGCGGGGGTGCCCATATAGGCTAACGAAGAACGATCGCAGCTTTGCGGCGAAGGTCACGAAGGTGACGCTTAGAGGCTTGCGCGAGTTGTTGATCCGTGAGGCGGTTTTCAATTTCAACCCGCGTTGGTATGTCCTTGCCGGTCGCTTGGCGAGAGCAGACCATAATCGCAACCGCGCCGCCCGGGCGCTCAATAGGGTCGCCTAATGTGCCAACATCTGTGGCAGACAATACGCTTAAAATGTCTTCGGATAAATCACTGCTTTTAATCTCGCCCATATCGACAGCGTTAACATCGTCCAAGGCTTTGACAGCGTCATTAAGCGTGTCACAGGATTGAAGGCTGTCTTTTAGTGCAATGAGGCGCGCTGAGGCCTCCTCGAAGCTTTCCGCATCTGTATTGACTTGCTTAAGCTTATAGAGCGTATCGCTCTCTGAAATTTTCTTATCGAGCAAAGCCACAACATAAACGCCGCCGGGTACAACGATTGGCTTGGACAGGTTGCCTTTTTCCATGCTTTGAATCACGCGGTCGATTTCAGGGCGTAATTCGCCCTCATGAACCCAGCCAAGATCGCCGCCTTTAGCTGCTGTCGGCGCGCTTGAGAATTGCTGGGCGAGCAGCGGGAAAGGCGCGCCATCTGAGACTTGCTCAACCATCGCATTGGCGCCTTCCATGGCGCCGTCTATTCCGCCAATATCATCTGTCGCTTCAATATAGATTTCCGCGACGCGGTAGCTTGGCTTAGACGCATTAGCGGATAGGCGGTTAAGTGTTTCGTCAATCTGCGCGTCGGAGATACGAATACGTGAGCCGTAAAGGCCATTTATAATGCGTTGCCATGCGATTTCTGAGCGCACCTGATCGCGCATAGTATCTATGGAGACGCCGACACTGGCGAGGCGTTCAACAACTTCGTTCGGGTCGAGGCCGTTGCGTCCAATAAGGTTAGCAACAGACCGGTCAACTTCTTCGTCTGCGATGACTTGTTCATATCTCTCGGCTTCTTGCATCTGGATATGTTCATCAACAAGATTTCGCAAAGCTTGGCGCTGCGCGCGGGCAATGCCCTCTTCATTGCGCTCAATCCCTGTGGTGGCGACCATGAATAAGGTGCGCTGTGTGAGGTCATGACTGGTCACAATATCTTGGTTCACAACCGCGGCAATACTATGGGAGTTTTGCGCAAAGGCAGCTCCGCCCATTAAAAGCGCCGCCGAGGTGGAAAGAAAAATCTGTTTAATCATAATGTGACCGCAATGTTCGCTCTGATATATAGTCAAAATTGCGATAAGTGCAATTCGGCTTTAGCTATTAGTACAACTATATTTACAGCGCGAGTATTAATTTTCAGTCAGGCAAGCGGCTTAAATTCTTTCAAATAAGGGCGCTAACCATCTTCAATATGGGATAAATAGGCCAATCCTACACATAGAACCAATATAGGCGTGGCCCAAGCCGCAAGACCAAGCGGGAGAATCGCCGCCTCACCAAAGGCGCTAATGACATTATTGGCGAAAAAGACAATAAACCCTAAAGCGCTACCGGTGATGAGTAGGCGCAAAGCCCCGCCGCTACGGGTGAGCTGTGTGGAGACGCCCGCAGCAATAATGGTCATGGCAATAAGCATGACGGGCAGGGCGAGTAATTTATGGAGCTGGAGCCGCAGATCAATCGTTGAAAATCCAGCTTGTTTTGTTTTCTCAATCGCTGCGGGGAGCTTCCAAAAAGGCACGGAGATATCTGTGCCTGCTATATCGCGAAGGGTTTGGGGGGTAATCTTCGTGGGCATAGAGATGGCGCCAAGGCGTTTAGGCGGCTCTCCCTCGCTATTTTCAATAATGGTTTGAAGTTGCCAATAGCCCTTATCATTGAGCTGGGCGCGTTGGGCATCAAAACGGCGTTCAAAACTGGACGAGCCATCCGCGTGCCGTTTGAAAACATAGAATGTGACATTAAAAAGCGTTGCCGATAAAATATCTGCGCGCGGGGCATGGATAACGGTCTGGGTGAACTCGCTGCCTTCGCGCAACCAGATAGTATTGGTGGTCTGCGTAGGGGCGGCCCCGCTCAGGCGCTCGCTTATTTTTTCATGGCTGCTTAGCAGTTGCGCCGCGAGCGGATTAAATAGGAGTGACCAGACAATCCCAATCAGACCCGCGAGGGTTATCGCTGGGGCGAGAAAGCGCCATGCCGATAATCCTGCCGCGCGCAGGACAATAAGTTCGCTGCGCCGATTAAGTCCGTAAAGCGCGCCCATAACCCCAAAGAGAACAATAAAGGGTATTGTCTCTTCAATCAGGTGAGGCGTCTTTAGCACGGTCAGCCCAAAGACTTGCCACGCACTGACGCCGTCTTGCGCGCCGATATTGCGCGAGGCTTCGACAAAATCGACAAGCATGATGACCGCGAGCACACAGAGAAAGGCAATAGCGATGCCTTTAAAAATAGATTTGGCCAAATAGAATTTTAGCGTTGCCGCGCGCATTAGGCCGCGCCCATATTTTTGGGTTTGCTAAAATGGCTCTTAAGGCTGCGCACACGTTTGCGCTGGAGCAAATAGAGAAGGCAAATAAGACAGACAAGGAGCGGGGTGCCATATTGCCAAATATTTAGAGTAGGCGTTTTCATCGCGGCAGAGACAAGGGCAAAGTCACAAAGCCTGATCGTAAACCCAAAGGCAGCGCATATGGCAATATGGCGGCCATAGCCCATGCGGCGGTGCTGGCCGCGAATCATAAAGCAAAGGGCGAGCAGGCTCAGCGCGAGACTATAAAGCGGGGTGGCCAGGCGGTTATGACCTTCCGCGCGCAACTCGAGGCGTTTTTCTATATCAGGGACAGTTTCTAAGGACGGGTTGAAGAGTTCTCCTAGAAATTTATCGGAGCTTTTAAGTTTGAGCGAAGCATCAAGAGCGATGATTTGCGTTAGGTCTACCGCGTAAGTTTCAAAACTGACGAAATCCATATTGCCGCTCGGCAGCAAGGTTTGGACATTGCCTTCATCCAGACTAAAGAGCACAGAGCTTTCGCTGCGTGTCAGTTGCCCCGTCTTGGCGGTATGGGTGGAGGGCGCATCAGGATTGCTATTATCGTAAATCAAAACGTCGCGCATTGTTCCGTCCAGCGTAATTTCTCGCGCATATAATGTGAGCGCATCTGTCACTTTTACGAAGCTTCCCGGATTTAACATTTGCGAGGCGACATCTGTGCGTACCTTCAAGACCTCAGCGCGCATTTTGCGAAAAGAAAGAGGCTGGACGATGAGGTTAATTATCAGGTGAGCGACCATCACCAAAGCGGTTAGCTTTAAGACGGGGGCCGCGATCTGCCAGGGACTAAACCCCGCGGCTTTGGCGACGACCAGCTCACTATCCACATTTAATCGGTTGAGCGCGTAAAGCACAGCCATGAAAAGCGCGAGGGGCAGGATGATGCCAATAAGCTGGGGCAGGGCGAGGACTGTAATAAAAAGAAAGGTGGCGGCAGATTGCCTGTTCTCAACAATGAGATCGAGCGTTTGCAAGCTTTGAGTCAAAAGGGCGAGAACGGCTAAAGCGGAAAGCGATAGCAAAAGCGGCCAAAGGGCCTGCTTCCAAAAATATCGCTGTAAGAGTTTCACGCTTTGCTCATAATTTTAGATAAATTTCCGCGATAATGCCTTTTGCGCTTCTATTACGCGCAGCGCTGGTTTACCACAAATAATCACAAGCTAATATTCGTTCCCTAAAGGAGTTTTCCGTGAAAGTCAGTTTTATAGCCGATAAGCCCGCAACCTCTGCCTTGGCTGTCATTTTAGTAAGAGACGGCCTTAAAGCGCAAGGCGCCGCCGCGGATTATGTTAGCGCAAGCGACGGGCAGTTTGCCAAGGCTGCGAAAGCCGCCTTTTTTACGGGCGCAAAAGGCCAAAGCTTTTCCAGCTTTGCCCCTGTTGGGTCTAAAGTCTCTCGTCTCGTTGCGGTTGGCGTTGGAAAAGATAACGAGCTTGATACAGAGATGATTGCGGCCAAGGTGACCAAGTCCCTTTTGATGACCCGCGAGACCTCTATGACCTTGCATTTGGGCGGGTTGGGCCTCAGCCCCGATGATGCTGCGCGCGCCGCTATTGGTGTTCGCCTTGCGGCTTACCGTTTTGATAATTACCGCACGAAACTACCGGCCAGCAAAAAGCCTGCCCTTAAAACGCTAAAGATTAGCTGTGATGATCCGGCTAAAGCGCGCGCCTCTTATGCGAATTTTTACGGCCCCGTTTGCGATGGCACCGTGCTGGCGCGCGACCTTGTCAATGAGCCGCCAAATGTCATTTATCCAAAGGCCTATGCGGCACGCATTAAAAAGCTCGAAAAGCTTGGCCTTAAAGTCGAAGTCTTTGGTGAGCGCCGTATGAAGACTATGGGCATGAACGCCCTGATTGGCGTGGGGCTAGGCTCGGAGCGCGAGTCGCAAATGGTTGTCATGACATGGAATGGCGGCAAAAAAGGCGATAAGCCGACCTGTCTTGTTGGCAAGGGCGTGACCTTTGATACGGGCGGCATCTCGCTCAAGCCGGGTAATGGTATGTGGGATATGAAAGGCGATATGGGCGGCTCGGCGGCCGTTGTCGGCGCCATGTCTGCACTGGCCGCGCGCAAAGCCAAAGCCAATGTTGTGGGGATTGTCGGGCTGGTTGAAAATATGCCTGATGGGAAGGCCCAGCTCCCCGGCGATATTATCACCTCAATGTCAGGACAAACCATCGAAGTGCAAAATACAGATGCTGAGGGCCGCCTCGTTTTGGCGGACTGCCTGCATTATGCCTCGACTAAAATTAAGCCTAAGGCGATGATAAATCTGGCGACCCTGACGGGGGCCGTCATTGTGGCGCTCGGCCATGAGCATGCCGCCATTATGTCCAATGATGATGATCTTGCCAAGCAGCTGGCCAGCGCCTCTGAAACCTCGACAGAGAAAACATGGCGATTGCCACTCGGCCCCGCTTATGACCGCCTGATTGATAGCCCGAATGCGGATATGAAAAATATTGGTGGGCGCAGCGCGGGCTCTATTACGGCAGGACAATTCTTACAGCGTTTTGTCGGCAAAGGCATTGCATGGGCGCATATTGATATTGCGGGCACAGCGATGAAGCCTTCGGGCCGGCATGATCCGCGCGAGACAACGTTCGGAACTGGCTTTGGCGCCAGATTGCTAAACCGTTGGATCGCCGATAATTACGAAGGCTAGGGTCATCTCAATTGGAGTATTGGTTTTATCATCTTGAAGGCTCAACGCTAAAGGCGGTTCTACCTGAGCTGCTTGAAAAGACCCGCGCGAAGGGCTGGCGCGCTTTGGTGAAAATGCCAGAGGCCCAGCTTAAAGAGATGGACGACTATCTCTGGAGCTTTCGTGAGGATAGCTTTCTGCCCCATGGCCGCGATGATGAACCAATGAGCGAGCAGCAGCCGATTGTACTGAGCGCAAAGGCCGAAACGGCGGCGGGTTTTAACGCGGTTTTTTTGCTGGGCGGGGCCAAAATTGAAAATATGCAAGGCGTTTCGCGCGCCATGGTCATGATAAATGGCCGCTCTCAAGACGATGTTGCCCGTGAGCGCGCACGGTGGAAAAAGCTCAAAGATAAGGATGTCCAGCTGGCTTATTATCAACAAAATGAGCGGGGCCGCTGGGAGAAAAAGGCCTGACCTTTAGACTTTTGCGCGACGTTGAAGTTTATCATTTATCAAAGTCAAAGCTTCTTGCGGGGTGGCTGCATAGAGTATGTCAGCGGCGAAACTCTCTGGCGCAAAACCTTGCTCAATGAAATGCGAAAAGCCTTGTAAGATTGGTTGCCAATATTCTGTGTTATCCAGAAAGACTAAGGGCTTACTATGTAGTTCGAGCCGCGCCCATGAGAGAATTTCAACGGCTTCCTCTAAGGTGCCAATGCCGCCGGGTAAAACAATGAAGGCGTCTGATTTTTCATACATGACATTTTTGCGCTCGGCCATTGTGCCCACGCGCTCATGTGGCACGTCCGTTATACTTTTTTCAGCTTTGGTTAAAAAATGAGGGATAATGCCCAGTACCTCGGCGCCTGCGCTACGTGCAGCCTGCGCGGCGGCGCCCATCAGCCCTAAGCCCCCTCCGCCATAAATCATGCGAATATTGGCTTTGGCGAGCGCTAGCCCTAAGGCGTGAGCCAGGGCCATATGTGAAGGGTCTTGACCGGGGCTAGAGCCGCAAAAAACACAAATACTTGTCATGATTTCACTTGTTTTGATATGTACAAGTCCTAGGCTGCGCCTTGCGATTATGCAATTGGGTAATGTGGGTCCGATATGAAAAAGCGGCTTTTCTGGATTGTTATTATTGGCTTGGGCCTTGCCTTAGGCCTCTTGGTGCTGGTTCAAACCAGCGCTTTATGGTCGTCTCCCCCCTCTGGCGGGGGACTTGGGGCGACCAATGAAATTTCCAGCCCTCAGCCGCAAGAGGCGGGTGTGCAGCCCGTTTATGTTCGCGCGATTAGTGAATATAGCGAGAACGGCTCTCGTTATTTACGGCTAAGCGGAACCAGTCAGCCCAATACGGTTCTTACGTTGCTTGATAAAAATCAGCGCGTTCGCCAGATAAAATCTGACGATGAAGGGCAGTGGGGTGTTGAAATTAACATCGAAGATGATGCCAATTTAGTTTTAGAAATCGTGATGTTTGTTGAGGATGGGCTCAGCGTTCGCGGCGATGAAACAGTTTACCGCATTCCTGTGCCCGCGGATGAGACGGATGACAAAAACAAGACGCGCAATCGAGCTTTAATAATGGTCAGCGCGCCAGGCGGGCCTACACGTATTATTCAGTCCCCCTTTGGCGGAAGTCCGACGAGCGGGCCACTTACCATGGGGCCGATAGATTATGATGATAGCGGCGGGGTAATTTTCTCTGGCACAACTGAAGCGGAAGGCCGCGTTAGAATTTATGCGGGCGGGGCGGTTGTCGGCGAAACGCGTGTGGGCGCGGGCGGGCGCTGGAACTTCATTGCGGGTAATTTGCTCCCGCGCGGCGAATATGCTGTGGCTGCGGAATTAATTCGTAGTGATGGTGAGCGGGTGCGCGTGACGGTGCCCTTTGCTCTGATGTCGCCGCCTGAAACAGAGACAGAGATGAGCGCGTCCACTGGCCCAGACGTCACTTATGAGCCTTTTCGCTGGCAAGTACGCCGCCCGCTTCTTGGCGGAGGCGCGCAAACAACGATCATATTTGCCCCTGAAAATGCGCAGGCGCTTATTGTTGAAGCTCAGGAGTAAAACGCGGTTAGGCGCGGTTAGGTGCAGCCTTGCTGCGGAGTTTTGCGCGGAGCGGCTTGGTGCGCTCAGCTAAGACTTCGGGCATCGCTAACAGGACGGGGGTTACGATAAGCGTGAGAATAGTCGCAAAGCCCAATCCGCAAGATACTGTATAAGATATGGGGGCCCAGATGTCGGAGGTGTTAGACCCGCGCGTGGAAAATTCACCTGTAAAGATGTCGGCTTGCCAGCCCAACATCAACGGCGTAAGGCCGATAATAGTTGTTAGGGTCGTCAGAACCACAGGACGCAAGCGCTGGGCTGCCGTTTTTAACGCCGCCTCTTGGCTAGAGATACCAAGTGCTTTAAGGCGCTGATAAGTGTCAATCAGAACAATGTTGTTATTCACGACAATTCCCGCGAGGGCGATAACGCCAGTGAGCACAAGTATAGCGCTGACATATGGGTAAAATGTAAGGCCCAAAATAACGCCAAATATAGATAAGATGACAGAGAAGAGCGTTAAGAAGACATGGTAAAAGCTATTAAATTGCAGTAGCAATATTACGCTCATCATGAACAGAATGGCGAGTCCAGCTGTTATAGCAAATTGCGCGGCTTCGGCATTTTCTTCGGCTTGGCCTAAAAACTTTATTTTTACCGATTCAGGAAAATTCGCCTCACTTTTTATCCAGTCTTGAACCTCATTGACTTGAATATTCGTGGCATAACCTTTTTGCGTATTGGCCTGCACTATGAAGAAGGGCGAGAGGTCGCGGCGCGCGATTATGTCGTTTCTGGGCTTGGGAACATTCTCCGCAACGGCGGAAAGCGGTAAAGGGCCAGCGGGTGTCTGGATGCGGAGGGTTTCAAGCTGGGCTAGGCCGCGCATATCTTGCGGGTAACGGATGCGTATATCCACTTCTTCGTCTACATTTAAAGGGCGGTACGTGCCGATAATCGCCCCTTCCGTTAAAAACTGTATGGCGGATCCTATAGTGCCAATATCCAGACCAAGCCGTCCAGCCTCTGCGCGGTTAACCTCTAACTCCCAATCAATGCCAGGTAAGGGAAGACTGTTTTCAAGTTCATAGACCCCTTCCATGGAGCCGAGCTTTTTTGTCATTTTCTTTGTAGCCGCATATAAATCTGCGCGATTTTCTGAACTAATTTGCAGGCCAACATCCTTACTAACAGGCGGTCCTTGGTCAATGGTGGTGATTTCAACAACCACGCCTGCAAGACCTTGCATCGCTTGCGCGAGCTCTGTGGCGATATCTTCGACATTTCGGGCGCGTTCATTGAAAGGGAAAAGCTCGGTATAGATGCGTATGGTTGTGTCTGTGGGCACATTCGCCGGCCCCGTCAGGCCTTCGCCCCCGCCGCCGCTACCCGCTGCCGCTGGGCCGGCTACGGTGTAAATTGATTTTATCCCCTCTATGTCAGCCAGGCGCCGCTCCATCTCTTTGGCGATATTGAGACTTTGCTCGGGCGTGGTGTTGCCACGTGTGCGGCCTAAAACGAAAATTTGCTCACTGGGTGTTTGCGTGAAAAATTCAATCGGTTTAGGCGGGGGGCCTGCAACACTGGCCTTGAAAGCCGTAATGATAATAAAGCCCAGTAATCCAATACCAAGCATAACGAGGATAGGAAAGCGCAGCAGGCGATTTATGAGCCGAACATACATGCCCGTAAACCCGATTGTTTTTAGGGGGTCACCATCAGGCCCCGCAAGCAGCGCGGCGTTAGAGTGCGTAACCTTTTTAGGAGAAAATCCAATAAGCGCGCCCATTGTGGGCAAGAAAATAATCGCCATCAACATAGAAGCGGTCAGAACATAAATCATTGTCAGGGGGAAATAAGCCATGAATTTGCCAGTGATGGAGTCCCAAAATAGCAGCGGAAGGAAGGCCGCTAAGGTTGTCGCTGTTGATGAGATAATAGGCCAAAACATCCGTTCGCCCGCCATTTGAAAGGCTTCTCTTCGGGCGAGGCCTTCTTCCATTTTACGGTCAGCATATTCGACAATTACAATCGCACTATCGACCAGCACACCCACAGAGAGAATGAGGCCAAATAAAATCATCATATTGATAGATCGGCCTTGAATATAAAACAGGAAGAAAGCGATCAGAAAGCTGGAAGGGATTGCCCAGCCAACAAATATAGCTGAGCGCCACCCTAAAGCGATGATAGAAACAATAAAGACAAGGATGACAGCATTGACGATAGAGGCCGATAGCTCTTTGGTCATGTCTGAAATTTGCTTCGCTCGTGATTGGCTGTAGCTAATGTTAAGCGTTTCTGGCCAGCCCGGCTGCGCGGTGATTTCTCGGACGACAGCTTCGACCTGTGCGACGCTATCGATAATATTTTCACCTTGGCGTTTCGCCACTTCTATCGAGATAGATGGGCGCTGATTAAAGCGGGCGAAATTGCTAACATCAGTATAGGACTCGCGAATATTTGCGATATCAGCCATTGTAATAATGGAGCCATTATCCCCGCGTCTTATGACCAGCTTTGATAAATCATCTGGCCCTGTAATAAGACCCGGCAGTTTTACATTGAACTTCCCACTACTCGTTTCTACGGCTCCAGCAGGTACAAGGCTATTATTTCGCGAAACGGCTAAGGCAATCTCATCATATGACACCCCAAGGCTTTCAAGTTTTGAGGGGTCTAAAATTCCCTCTAAAACATTTGAGCGCTCACCCGTAATATTAGCGCTTAAAATGGACGGCAGGCCTTCTAGCCTAATTTGAATGTCTTTTGCGCGCTGTTGAAGCTCACGTTCTGGTAAATCGCCCCATAAATTCACCACAACAATGGGCAAGGCTGCAATAGAGATTTCTTCTACAATGGGTTCATGAGCTTCGGGCGGAAATTCTGAGCGGGCCCTATCCACTTTTTCCAAGACCGAGGCGAGGGCCATATCAAGATTGTAGGAGGCTTCAAACTCTAAGACCATAATACCGACATTTGTCCGCGCTGTGCCGTCCATCTGCTTAAGGCCGTCAATGGATTTCAGTTCAGTTTCTAAGGGGCGAATTAAAAGCCGTTCGGCGTCTTCAGGGGAAACCCCGGGCAGGACAACTTGGACGGTAATAAATGGGACGGGTATGTCTGGTTCGGCATCTAATGCGAGTCTTGAGAGGGCCATAAAGCCCCCAATCACGGCAAAGAGCATGATACCAAGTGTCATTCGCCAATTGCGAATCGAAAATCCTACAATTCCGACGAGGCCGCCCATTTTATGGTTTATCTGGGCTATAGGCCGCATTGGTCGTGCTAACCTTTACCCCATCGGCTACAAAATCTTGCCCTTCAACAATGATGCTGACGCGGTCTGGCAGGCCCGTCACCCAAATGCCGTCTGGATCTTCATCAATCGTTTCAACGGGCGCAAAGACAACGCGGTCATCATAATCTATATATCGCACGCCTAAGGCCCCGCCCTCATTAAGCGTCAGTATTTTTGAAGGGATATGTTGAGCTTGCCATTGGCCTGCACTCAGGCGCACCGTGGCGGTTAAGCCGCCCTTTATCGCATAATCAGAATTAGGGACTAATATCTCGGTCCTAAAGGTCCGCGTAGCGTCTTGGGCTTTGGCTTCTATGAATGTAATTTTACCTGTCACGCTCTGGCCTGTTGCAAGATCGATTTGTGCGCTTTGGCCTATTTTAACTTGCCCTAGCTGAGCTTCGGTGAGGTTAATGATGACGTGTAGGGGGTCTAGCTGAACAATATTGGCGCAAGGCTGGCCCGGAGATAAATAATCCCCGACTTCGGCAATTTGCGTGTCCAGAAGGCCTGTAAAGGGCGCGCGTATATTGATATTGCCGAGCTCGATTTCCGCCTGTGTGACGCTTGCTTGCGCCCCGTCAATCGCGGCTTTTTGGGATTCCAAGAGCACAGAGGATTGAAAGCCTTTTTCGACAAGGACTTTGGCCGAGTTATAATCGACCTCGCGGGCTTTAAGCGCCGCTTGGGCTTGGGCGAGATTAGCCTCCCGCGCATCGACGCCTTGGCGGCATAATAATGTACCCGCGGCCACTTTGCGCCCCTTTGGTGTTGGCGTGGCGACAACGCGACCTGATGTGAGGGCTTTGACACTGACTTCCCGGCTTGCTTGCGTGCGTCCATAGAGGGTGAAGTATTTCTCATGCGGGCTAGCATTTATCGTTTGGATAACGACAGTCGGCAGAGGCGCTTGCTTGGCGGAAGCAGATATTGGGGCGTTGGGGGTTATCTCATTGTCTTGAGCGTTAAAAAGGAACCAGAAAAATATTCCAATAATTGCAATTGCGGCAAAAATGAGTGAGCTATTGATTTTCATGGCTAATTTATGCCTATTTCCCATTAGGGTTTACTCACATGAGTTTATGAGCCCTGAGAAATTAAGCAACTGCGAATATGGAATATAGATGCGTCACATTTGCATGGGGCTGTGAGATTTTGAGCCCTGCGAGCCGAATTGACGCTATACTGAAAAAGGGATTGATATTCTGCGGCGGGCGCATAGTTTGCCGGCATGGATATAGCTGCAAATTCCTCGCACGCCGCACCGCCTTTTACCCCGCCTCTCTGGCTGCGCCCTTCAATGGTGCAAACGATTTTGGCCAGCCGTAAATTTCGCAAAAAAGGGCGCCACCCCATGGAAGAGACGGCCCAAAGCATGATTTTGGACTGCGAGGATGGCGTGCGCCTGAAAGGGAGCTTCTCCAGGCACCTTGATGAGAAAGCCTTGATAATCTTGCTCCATGGATGGGAGGGCAGTGAGGACAGCACTTATGTTGTTTCTTGCGGGCGGCATCTTTATGATCAAGGCGCTTCCGTCTTTCGCCTTAATTACCGCGATCACGGCGATACTCATGCGCTCAATGAGGGCGTATTTTACTCCACTCTTTTTAACGAGGTCTTTGACGCGGTGAAGCAGGCAGCCAGCCTTGCCCCTGATAAGCCTGTTTATATTGCAGGCTTTTCGCTGGGCGGGAATTTCTCTCTGCGTATCGCTCGCTCTTTGCGGGATTTATCGATTAAAAACCTACAGCATATTTTCGCCATAAGCCCCGTCATAGACCCATGGGCCGCCGCGCCATTAGTGGATAAGAACCTGCTTTACCGCCATTATTTTCTTAAAAAATGGACGGCCTCTTTGAAAAAGAAGCAAGCGCTCTTTCCGCATCTCTATGACTTTAGAGAGGTGCTCTCTGAAAAAAAAGTCCTTAGCATCACAGAGAAACTGATACCTAAATATTCGGACTACCCTAATATGGAGAGCTATTTTAATGCCTATCGCGTGGACCCGCATGACCTGATGAGCTGTCCTGTCCCCATCAGCATGATTACGGCCGAGGATGACGGGATGATACCCGCCGCCGATATTATGGGGTTGAAAATCAATGACAATGCGCGGCGCATCATTCATAAGCATGGCGGTCATAATGGCTTTTTCCAAAGCCTAAAGGGCCCCACTTGGTATGATGATTACATCTCCAGTATAATGTTTAAGGATACAGATTAAATGAGCTTTGTTAAAATCATTATCGGCGTCATTGTGCTGATTTGCGTTTTGTTTTTTCTTTTGGGGTTGAAATCACAAAAAGGTACCGCTCCGGGATTGGTTGGTGGACAGCTTTCAGAGATGGGGGATGCGCCTAATGCTGTCTCCTCCGAAGCGGGTACGCAGCCCGAAAAAGCCATTGCGCCATTGATCGGCGCGCGGGATGCTGTGCGCGCAGCGATTACGGCTACGGGCGGGACAATTACCTCTGAGACGGATAGCTATATTTCAGCGACCTATATGTCCGCTATCTTCAAATTTGTGGATGATGTAGAAGTGCGCCAAGATACGGAAACGCTTTGGCATATTCGCTCGGCCTCGCGCGTGGGCTATTCTGACCGCGGAGCCAACCGCAAACGCGTTGAAGCCATTCGCGCCGCAATTAAATAATCCTGCCTCTAGAAAAGATTCTAATGACGAAAATTTCAAATGAAAATCCGCGCAAAATAGACCACGCCAAAGTTAAATCTTTGGTCACAGAGCTGCTGACTGCGCTGGGCGAAGACCCGACCCGCGAAGGCTTGCAAGAAACCCCGCGCCGCATCGCTAATTTCTGGCGCGATTTTATTGAATATGATGCAGGTAAGCTGGATACGACCTTTAGCGCGGTCAAGCATAACCAGATGGTTTGCGTGACGGGCATGCGCGTCTGGTCCATGTGCGAGCATCACATGCTGCCCTTTTGGTGCGATGTGTCTATCGCCTATATTGCCAATGACAAGGTCCTCGGCCTGTCTAAATTTGCGCGTATTGCCCATAAGCACGCGCATAAATTAACGCTGCAAGAACAGCTCGTTTCCGACATTGCCAATCACGTCAAAGAGATTTTAGGCACAGATAATGTCGCCGTCATGGCCAAGGGCGAGCACCTCTGCATGACCATGCGCGGCATTCAAACCCCGCACCGCATGATAAGCTCCGCCCTGTCAGGCAAGTTCCACAAGGCCGAGCAGCGGGCAGAGTTTTTACGCTTGGTGGATTAAGGCTGCCTTGGCTGTTCTAGTAAAGCGTGCCTAGTGACTTTCCGTTATAATCTTTTAGCTCATCGATGCGGCCCTCTTTAACTTTTACAACCCATTCAGGGTCTTGAAGCAAGGCGCGGCCTATGGCGATGAGATCAAAGTCTCCGCGGTCCATCATCGTATAAAGCTTATCCAGCGAGGCGGCTTCTGAACCTTTGCCGACAAAGGCCTGCAAGAAATCGCCGCTTAATCCCACCGAGCCCACTGATATGGTCGGCAGGCCAGTTAATTTCTTAGCCCAGCCCGCAAGGTTAAGGTCTGACCCTTCAAATTCAGGCTCCCAGAAACGGCGCTGCGAGCAGTGCAAAATATCCACGCCTGCATCGACAAAGACCTTCAAAAAGTCTTCCATTGCTTGGGGGGTTTCCACAAGGCGGGCGTCATAATCTTGCTGCTTCCATTGTGACCAGCGCAGGATAATTGGCATATCCTCGCCGACCGCTTTGCGGCATTCGCGAATGATATCGCCTGCAAACTCGGCGCGCTCTAAAAGACCACCGCCATATTTGCCTTCGCGCTTATTCATAACGTCCCAGAAAAACTGATCGATCAGATAACCATGCGCGCCGTGAATTTCGATGGCATCAAAGCCAAGCTCTTTTGCGGACTTAGCTGAGCGGGCATAGGAGCTCACCATATCCGCAACCTCTTCGTCGCTGGGCGGGTCCATAACGGCTTTGCCCATATGGCTCACGCCAGAAGGGCTATCGCTGTCGGCCTCAGGATTATGCCCCGTGCCGGGTTTGCGCACCATGCCGACATGCCAAAGCTGCGGGGCGATTTTACCGCCTTTGGCATGGACTTTTTCGGCGACATTTTTCCACCCGGCTAGTGCAGCTTCGCTGTGAAAGAGCGGGTAATTGGCATCATTGGCTGAACCTGGGCGGTCATTGACCGTGCCCTCAGTAATAATCAGGCCTACATGATTGGCCGCGCGGCGCTCATAATAAGCCGCCACATTCTCGCCTGGCACGCCATTGGGTGAAAAGGCCCGCGTCATAGGTGCCATCACAAAGCGATTGGGCAGGGTAAGCCCGCGGCACGAAAAGGGCTGAAAAAGAGATGACGACATGAAAGAGCCTTATGCAATTTATTGCATATATGCCCAGCGGCGCGCTTAAATCAAGCGCTATGTTTACAGCTTTTAATCTGGAGAGCGAGTTTCGTTTATGGGTAATTAGTTTTATCTAAAAACCTTCCCTAATGCCCCCGCCCCCACAAAACCACACCCCCACTTGACTTGTACGCCCTATCAGCTAAGCCCCGCTTCACATATTTACGTGTTTAATCCGCGCCGGACCGTTTATCCGAAACGCGGCAATGATGGAGTTACTCATGCACGCTTATCGCAGCCACACTTGTGGTCAATTACGTCGGTCTAATGTTGGCGAGACGGTTCGCCTGTCGGGCTGGATTCACCGCAAGCGCGAGCACGCTAATGCGCTGTTCATCGATTTGCGCGATCATTACGGCATTAGCCAAGTTGTGGTTTACCCGACGGCCAGCTTTTACGAAGACGCGAAACGCTGTCCTAGCGAATCTGTCATTACGGTCACGGGCGAGCTTTTGGCGCGCGACGGCGAGGCCGTAAATAAAGAGATTGAAACGGGCGAAGTTGAGCTGCGCGCGGATGAAATGATTATTGAGAGCGCCTGCGCCTCGCTGCCGCTCCCTGTCTTTGGCGAGCCTGATTATCCCGAAGATATTCGCCTTAAGCACCGCTATCTCGACCTGCGCCGCGAGACTTTGCACAAAAATATCATCCTGCGCGGGGAGGTGATTAACTCGCTGCGCCGCCGCATGATCGGCCAAGGCTTTACAGAATTTCAAACGCCAATCCTCACGGCCAGCTCGCCCGAAGGCGCGCGGGACTTTTTGGTCCCCTCTCGCCAGAACCCCGGCAAGTTTTACGCGCTGCCCCAAGCGCCGCAGCAATTTAAGCAGCTCCTCATGGTGGCGGGCTTTGACCGCTATTTCCAAATCGCGCCGTGTTTTCGCGACGAAGATGCGCGCGCTGACCGCTCTCCGGGCGAGTTCTATCAGCTCGATATTGAGATGAGCTTTGTCACCCAAGAAGATGTGTTTAATGCCATTGAGCCTGTCATGGCAGGCGTGTTTGAAGAGTTCGCCGATGGGCGCAAAGTGCAAACGCCATTCCCGCGCATTCCCTATAAGGAAAGCATGGAAAAATATGGCTCTGATAAGCCTGACCTGCGTATCCCGTTTGAGCTCTCAGATGTGTCCGATTTCTTCACGGACGAGTCTAAAACGGGCTTTGGCATTTTTGCCAAAATCACTAAGGGCGGCGGCAAGGTTATTGCGATTCCAGCCCCTCAGGCGGCTGCCAACCAGTCGCGCAAATTTTTCGATAATATGGACCGCTGGGCTAAGAAAGAAATGCAAATGCCGGGGCTCGGCTATGCGCGCCTTAAAGAGGCCGAAGGCGGAGGCGTTGAGTCTCAAGACCCTGTGCTTAAGAACTTTGAACCAGCCCATCTTACGGCCCTCCTTGAGAAAATGGGCCTTGGCGCAGGTGATGGTATTTTCTTCTCTGCGGGCAAAAAAGATGCCGCCTATAAGCTTGCGGGCGCGGCGCGTAACAAAGTGGCCGCTGATTTGGACCTAATTGACGAAGCGGACGGCTTTAAGTTCTGCTGGATTGTCGACTTCCCCATGTATGAGTGGGATGAGGACAATAAAAAGGTCGATTTCTCGCATAACCCTTTCTCTATGCCCCAAGCTCCAGAAGGTAAGACGGCGATGGACGTTCTGCAAGCCGCCGATACGGTGGAAAAGCAGCTCGATATTCTGGCCTATCAATATGATATTGTCTGTAATGGCGTGGAACTCTCCTCGGGCGCGATTAGAAACCACAAGCCTGACATAATGTATAAAGCCTTTGAAATGGCGGGCTACGGGCCAGAGGTCGTCGAAGATAAATTTGCGGGCATGATTAATGCCTTTAAATTTGGCGCCCCGCCTCACGGGGGCATCGCGCCCGGTGTTGACCGTATCGTCATGCTGCTGGCGGGCACAGACACCATCCGCGACGTGATTTTGTTCCCAATGAACGGCCAAGCTCAAGACCTGATGATGAACGCGCCAGCCGAGGTGGACTTAGCCCAGCTTAAAGAGCTCAACATCAGAACCGTGCCGGTTGATCCGAAGGCTTAGGGTTTCTTAGAAAAGTGTAGGGGTAAGCCTAGCGGGCTTATTTCTCAATCGCGCGCTTGGATTTTGCGATATCTGCGTGAATGCGCTCAAGCTGGCGGCGCATGGTTTTGTCGGTGCGCGGCATGGTTTCCAAAAGACCTTCGACCGTTGACAGCGCGCTATCGAGCCTTGTGGCGGCGCGGACCATATCAGGCGAAAGGTGGTTGCGGTCTTGCGCGGCTTCGCGTATTAAGCTTCCTTCGCAATAAGGAATAGAGAGCGCATTGGGCAGGCGCGTATTCGCATTGCCGCAAGCCTCATTGAGCTGCTCTTGCGAGAGGCCTTGTGTTTGCGAGAGGTCTGCATCTGAAAAATCAGTTCCTGTAACCGAGGCATCGAGCATGATGGCAGTGCCAAAGCTCACATTATTAAATTTGGCGCCATCAAGGGCTGCGCGGTGCAGGTTGATATGATCCAGCTTGGCATCTGCGAAATTGGTATTTTTAAAATCGACTTGGGCCGCGACTGCGCGCTGCAAAGAGGTCTGGCGAAAATCCCCGCCGCCAAATTCGCCGCGGGTGAGGTCCGCGCGCGAGAAGTCCGTACCGATAAAGACGGATTCGCCAAGTTTGGCTTCTATAAGGGTTGCGTCTTCAAGGTTCGCCCCGTTTAAATTCACATTTTTGCCTTCAACGCCGTAAAGCATAGCTTTGCGAAAGTGACTGCCCGTCAGGTTAGAGCCGTCAAAATTACCGCCAGACAGGTTGGAATTATTAAAAGTAGAGCCTGAAAAATTGGCGTTTTTCAGCTTTACGCCATTCATGCGCTTATTGGACAAATCACATTGCGCGCAAGAGCCAGAGGAAGAATGAATACGCGCATCAACCCTGATTTGCGCCTGTGCAGGCAAGGCTGCGGTGCTAACCCCAAGGGCTAGAGATATAAGAGCGGTTTTTTTCATCATCCTCTTATACCGCCCCAACCCGTAGTGAACCATTAAAATCCTTGTAATATTTCAAAAATTAACAGCTGTGGATAAGTCCTAAGAGCAGCCTGTTGTGGCCCCGCAGCTATCGCATTTTTGGCAAGTTCCGTTGCGAATAAGGGTAAAATGCCCGCAATCAGGGCAGGGGTCGCCCGTATAGCCTTGGAATCGCGCGGCCTGTGCGGGCGAGGGCGCGGAGCCGCCGCGCGAGCCTTGTGCTGATTTTTCAATATCGCTGTCATCCATATCAAGAATGTCTTCGTCAATTTGAAGCGCGAGTGGATCGTCCTTATCTTCAGTTTTGGGCGCGGCGAAAGGCACGATATTATCATCGCTATGGCTCTCGCGGTTAAAGCCTTTGGAATATCCGGGCAGCATCAGCTGCATATCGTCATCGCTGGCGGCCTCTGCCCCGCGCTCTAATGCGCCAAGGCCGAGCTGGTCGCCCGCCGCGCTATTAGGGTCGACATGGGCCAAATCATCCCAGCCCAGATAGGAAATGCCCAGCTCGCGGAAGATGTAGTCTAGAATAGAATTGGCAAATTTTATGCGGTCATTGCCCGTGACGGGCCCGTTAGGTTCAAAGCGCGTAAAGGTATAGGCCTCAACAAATTCTTCCAGCGGGACGCCATATTGTAGGCCTATAGAAATCGCGATAGCAAAATTATTCATCAAGCTACGGAAGGCCGCGCCTTCTTTATGCATATCAATGAAAATCTCGCCAAGGCTTCCGTCTGCAAATTCGCCCGTGTGTAGATAGACCTTATGCCCGCCTACGGTGGATTTCTGGATATAGCCCGTGCGGCGGTCAGGCAGGCGCTCGCGCTCTATGGGTTTTTCAACCACGCGCTCGACGATTTTCTCGACAATACGCTGTGCGCCAATGCTGGCCTTTACGGCGGCAGGCTTGTCAACGGCGTCGTCAAAGTCTTCGAGCGCATCATCGCCAAAGACAGCGGTATTTAGCGGCTGTGACAGTTTGGAGCCGTCGCGGTAAAGGGCAATGGCTTTCAGGCCAAGGCGGTGAGCTTGCTTATAAATATCCGCGCATTCATCAATCGTGGCCTCGGCTGGCATGTTGACGGTTTTGGATATGGCGCCCGAGATAAAGGGCTGGGCGGCGGCCATCATTAAGATGTGGGATTGGGCCGAGAGCGCGCGCGTGCCGATGCGTCCGCAGCGCGTGGCGCAATCAAAAACGGGCAGGTGCTCTGCGGCCAGATGCGGCGCGCCTTCAAGGCTCATCGCGCCAGAGCAGTGAATATTGGCCAGATCTATATCGCTATCGGTAAAGCCCAGTAGCGGCAGCAGGTCAGAGCCATGGGTCGTTAATTGCTCATCGGTCAGGCCAAGCCCGTCGCGGCAAAACTCATCGCCTAATGTCCAGCGGCTAAAGGCGTAACGCACATCAAAGCTCTCAGGGAGAACGGCTTCGATGAGGCCAAGCTCATGGGCGCTAAATCCGCGCTCTTTAAGGCGGATATGATTGACGCCTTGGGCGTTTTTCAGCGTGCCATGACCCAGCGCATAGGTAATGATGTGTTTGGATTGCGCGTCCGAATAGCCTAGTGCGCGCAGCGCGCGCGGGACAGAGCGGTTGATAATTTTAAAGTGCCCGCCCCCGGCCAGCTTTTTAAACTTCACCAAAGCAAAGTCAGGCTCTATCCCCGTTGTATCGCAATCCATGAGCAGGCCTATCGTGCCGGTCGGCGCAATCACGCTGACTTGGGCATTGCGAAACCCTGTTTCGGCGCCTAGCTTTTGGGCCTTGGTCCAAAGACCAACGGCGCGGCGGCAAAGTCCGTCAAAAGGACAATCTGTACGGTTGAGCGGCATCGGCTTATAAGACAGCCCCTCATAAGCGACGCGGCCTTCGGCGGCGCGGCGGTGATTTTGTATCACGCGGCTCATATGGGGCGCATTGTTTTTATATTCAGGGAAAGCCCCCATATGTTTGGCCATTTCGGCGGAGGTCACATAAGCGGTGCCTGTCAGCACGGCTGTAATCGCGCCCGCCGCGGCGCGGCCTTGGGTACTGTCATAGGCAATCCCGCAGGACATCAGCAGCCCGCCCAAATTGGCATAACCAAGGCCGAGGGTTCTAAAATCATAAGAGCGCTGGGCGATAGCGCGGCTTGGGAATTGCGCCATCATCACGGAAATCTCGAGCACAATCGTCCACAGGCGGCAGGCATGCTCAAAGGCTTTAAGGTCAAACTGATTATCAGCCGTTCTAAATTTAATGAGGTTAAGCGAGGCAAGGTTACAGGCTGTATCGTCGAGGAACATATATTCCGAACAGGGGTTAGACGCCGTAATCTCGCCCGAGCTGGCGCAGGTATTCCACGCATTAATCGTGTCGTGAAATTGCAGGCCAGGGTCAGCCGCGCTCCACGCAGATTTGCCGATTTTATGCCACAGCGCACGGGCGCGAACGGTTTTGGCGACCGAGCCATCCGTGCGGTTAATCAGGTCCCAATCGCCATCATTTTCGACCGCCTCTAAAAAGACATCCGTTAAGCGCACCGAATTATTAGCGTTTTGGCCAGAGACAGTATTGTAAGCTTCGCTATCCCAATCCGCGTCCAGCTCAGGCACGTCTATCGTGTCGATGCCTTGGCGCGCAAGGTGCAGCGTGCGCTGTATCGCGCCGTCTGGCACGCCCGCGCGGCGCGCCTCACGGATTTCGCGTTTGAGCGCAGGGTTTTTCTTAACATCAAAACATTCTTCTTCAGTGCCAGAGCAATTGATGCAGGCCTTGAGGATGGCATTCAGGCGGCGCTTTAAGGTGACTGAGCCCGTCACAAGAGCGGCGACTTTCATTTCTTCGCTGGCTTTCCAGTCAATGAAAGT
>CALKIX010000030.1 GCA_937995665.1 uncultured Hellea sp.
AGGTCAAAAATAAAAATACCCAAAAAAACCATCTATATTCTTTGCTTACCTATTTCGGCGTTTCCCTTCAATAATCGCCAGAACCGCATAAGCACAATCTAGTACGTTAGAACCGGGGCCGAAAATTTCTTCAACACCAGCCTCTCTTAAGAAGGCATAATCTTGCTCTGGGATAACGCCGCCCGCAAAGACTTTAATATCGCTGCGCCCTTTACTTTTTAAAAGGTCAATCAGCTCTGGGATAAGAGACTTATGGCCCGCGGCGAGCGAGGACACGCCAATGGCATGCACGCCGAGCTCAATGGCAAGGTCAGCCGTTTCCTCTGGCGTAGCAAAGAGGTCCGTCAGCGAGACATCATAGCCTACATCCGCAAAGGCTGTAGCGATGACTTTTGCGCCTCTATCATGGCCATCTTGGCCCATTTTCGCGACTAAAATATGCGGCAAGCGGTTATGCTCTGACTTAAAAGTCTGTATATTGGCTTGAATATTCTCATAAGTCGGGTCGCCCTTATAGGCGTCAGCATATATACCTTTAATGACGCGGGTGACGGGCTTATGTCGTCCAAAGGCCTCTTCCATCGCATCAGAAATTTCGCCTAAGGTTGCCCGCGCTCGCGCCGCCTCAACGGAGAGGGCAAGCAAGTTGCCCTTCCCAGACTTGGCACATTCCGTAATCGCCGCCAAAGTCTCGGCGACGTCTTTATCATTACGGCTGGCGCGGACTTCTTTAAGGCGCTTGATTTGCGAAAGCCGTACGGCCTTATTATCGATTTCCAAAATGTCGATGGGCGGCTCATCATCAAGGCGGAACTTATTCACGCCCACAATGACATCAGTGCCTTGGTCAACGCGCGTCTGGCGGCGCGCAGCCGCCTTTTCGATTTCCATTTTCGGCAAGCCTTTTTCAATCGCTTTGGTCATGCCGCCAGCCGCTTCAATCTCTTCGATCATGTCCCACGCTTTATCGACAAGCGCCTTGGTGAGCGCCTCGACATAGTAAGAGCCGCCCAGCGGGTCGACAACATCGGTCACGCCCGTCTCGTTTTGCAGAATAAGCTGTGTGTTACGCGCAATCCGCGCCGAGGTCTCAGTCGGCAGCGCAATCGCCTCGTCAAAACTATTGGTGTGCAAGCTTTGTGTACCGCCTAATACGGCCGCCAAAGCCTCATAGGCCGTGCGCACAACGTTATTGTATGGGTCTTGCTCTGTAAGCGAGACGCCAGAGGTTTGACAATGGGTTCTAAGCATTTTGGAACGATCCGTCTTAGCCCCAAAATCTTCCATGATTTTTGCCCAAATCTGGCGCGCGGCGCGCAGCTTTGCCGCTTCCATAAAGATGTTCATACCAATACAGAAGAAGAAAGACAGACGCCCCGCAAAAGCATCGACATCAAGCCCTTTGGCGAGTGCGGCGCGCACATATTCCATACCATCGGCCAGCGTATAGGCCAGCTCTTGGGTGATGTTCGCCCCTGCCTCTTGCATGTGGTAGCCAGAGATAGAAATGGAATTAAATTTCGGCATATCCGTAGAGGTAAATTCGATAATATCCCCGATAATTTTCATACTTGGCGTTGGAGGATAGATATAGGTATTGCGCACCATAAACTCTTTGAGAATATCATTCTGAATGGTGCCGGAGAGCGCAGCGCGGTCTACGCCCTGCTCTTCGCCCGCCACGACATACATGGCGAGAATAGGAATAACCGCCCCGTTCATGGTCATAGAGACTGACATTTTATCCAGCGGTATAGAGTCAAAAAGGATTTTCATATCCTCGACACTGTCAATGGCCACGCCCGCCTTACCGACATCGCCTGTTACACGGGGGTGATCTGAATCATAGCCGCGATGGGTGGCAAGATCAAAAGCTACAGAGAGGCCCTTTTGGCCCGCCGCAAGGTTCTTGCGGTAAAAAGCATTGGATTCTTCAGCCGTTGAAAACCCAGCATATTGGCGGATTGTCCAAGGACGATTGGCATACATAGAGGCGCGAACGCCGCGCGTAAACGGCGCGAAACCCGGCATTTCCACTGCTGCGCTGTCCGGTACATCCGCGGATGTGTAAACGGGCTTAATCGCAAGGCCTTCGGGCGTGTGGGTTGTGAGTTCTTCTAGCGCGCGGCCGCGAAGCTCTTTCTCAGCGAGGGCTTCCCAATCGCCAAGACGCGTATCTTGTTGGCGGGCGCCTTTAGTTTCTTTAGTGCTCATCTGCCCGCTCCATCAGCTCGATTAATGTCCCGCCCATATCTTTAGGATGCAAAAAGATAATCAAAGTCCCATGTGCACCAATGCGCGGCTCGCCGAGCACGCGCACGCCTTTGGTAATCATATGCGCGCGGGCTTCGTGGATGTCATCGACTTCAAAGCATAGGTGATGCTGTCCGCCCAGAGGGTTACGCTCTAGGAATTTCACAATCGGAGAGCTCTCGCCCAAAGGCTCAATCAGCTCGACCTGCCCTGTGGGAAGGTTCACAAACGAGACTTTCACGCCTTGGGTAGGCAGCTCAATAACGGGCGTGCCTTCTACGCCGAAAACGTCTTTGTAATGCGCGAGCGTCTTCGCAATAGATGGCACCGCCACGCCGACATGATTTATTGCGCCGAGCTGGAAATCTTTACTCACGTTTCGAACTCCATGATGACTTCATCAACGGCGAGATTATCGCCAGCGGCGCAATTGACCTTGGCGACAACGGCTTTGCGCTCAGCGCGTAAGGTGTTTTCCATTTTCATGGCTTCAACAATGGCAAGGGCTTGGCCGTCCTCTACGGTTTGGCCTTCTTCAACCAAAACGGAGACAATCACGCCCGGCATAGGGCAAAGCAAGAGATTGGACGTATCAGGCGCGAGCTTGACAGGCATCAGCTTGGCTAGCTCGGCTGCGCGCGGACTGCGCACGGCAATGTCATAGCTCGCACCGCGGTGCTCGACCGTGTAACCTTCGGCGGATTTTTTCGCGCTAAAGGTAAAAGGCTCACTATTAATATAGGCCGTGACCAGCTGCTGTCCCGGGAGCCAGCCTGTTGAGACTTCCATCTCGATGGCGGCTTTGTCAGTCTCGTCATCCACGCTGATATTGCGTAGGCCTTCGCCGTCTTCAATATCGACGCTATAATGCACGTCCTCTTCGAGCGGATTTTTGACCTGAACGGCCCAGATATCGGGCACATGGCGGGCATGATTATCAAGAGAGCCAGAGATTTGCGCGGCGCGGTTTTCAGCAATGTCATGCATCAACGCGCAGACCGCCGCGATTTTGCGGCGATGGCCCGAATTGACTGGCGCGCCCTCAAAGCCCTCGGGATATTCCTCGGCAATAAAGCCCGTTGTGATGTCCCCGCGCTCAAAGCGGTCATGATCGTAAACGGCTTGGAGGAACGGGATATTATGGCCAATCCCGCCAAGCTGGAAACTGTCCAGCGCGTCTTTCATCGTGGACAGCGCGAGCCCCCTATCCTCGCCCCAAGTACAGAGCTTAGCAATCATCGGGTCATAAAACATTGAAATTTCGCCGCCCTCATATACGCCCGTATCATTGCGGATGATCGCCCCGCTTGGCAGGGTGGCTTCTGCGGGGGGGCGGTAGCGCGTCAGACGCCCAATGGAGGGCAAGAAGTTACGATAAGGATCTTCGGCATAGATACGCGATTCCAGCGCCCAGCCGTTCAGCTTCACATCCTTTTGCTTGATAGACAGCTTATCGCCATTGGCGGATTTAATCATCTGCTCGACAAGGTCGATGCCGGTAATCAGCTCGGTGACAGGGTGTTCCACCTGAAGACGTGTATTCATTTCAAGGAAGTAAAAGTTCTTATCCTTATCAACGATAAATTCCACCGTGCCGGCACTGTCATAATCCACGGCCTTGGCGAGCGCGACAGATTCCGCGCCCATGGCTTTGCGGGTTTTCTCGTCAAGGAATGGCGACGGTGCTTCCTCAATCACTTTCTGGTTACGGCGCTGAATTGAACATTCCCGCTCGCCCAGATAAATCACATTGCCGTGCTTATCGCCCAGCACTTGAATTTCGATATGGCGCGGCTGCTCGACGAATTTTTCGATAAAGATACGGTCATCGCCAAAACTATTGGCCGCCTCGTTCTTAGAGGACTGGAAACCTTCGCGGGCCTCGATGTCATTATAGGCAATCCGCATGCCCTTACCGCCCCCGCCAGCCGAGGCTTTAATCATCACGGGATAGCCGACTTTTCGGGAAATCTTGACCGCTTCTTCGGCGTCTTCAATGAGGCCCATATGACCCGGTACGCAAGACACGCCCGCTTCCATGGCGAGTTTCTTAGACGTGATTTTATCGCCCATAGAGACAATGGCGTGAGGGTTGGGCCCGATAAAGGTGATTTTCTTTTTTGCGAGCAGCTTGGCAAATTCGGGGTTCTCGGACAGGAAGCCATAACCCGGATGCACAGCGTCCGCGCCTGTGTCTTCAATCGCGGCTATGATTTTATCCATAACCAGATAGGACTCAGATGCCGCAGGCGCGCCAATATGCACCGCCTCATCTGCCATCTCGACATGAAGCGCATTTTTATCCGCATCCGAATAAACGGCCACAGTCTTTATGCCCATGGTGCGGGCCGTTTTAATAACGCGGCAAGCGATTTCGCCGCGATTGGCGATGAGTATTTTTTTAATCATTTTATAAAGTTCTCTTGATTTGTACTAACCCCAAAACCCCACTCATCCCGCTGAACAGCGGGACCCATCTCCTGCTTTATCAGCGCGTAGATAGGTTGGGGTGATGGACCCCGCTTTGCAGCGGGGTGAGCGGATATTTGGTTAAGCGGGTGCATCTCTAAAGCGGCAAATTCCCATGTTTCTTCCAAGGACTCTCTAATTGTTTATCCTTGAGCATTTCAAAGGCGCGGGCGATGCGGTTTCTTGTGCCTTGGGGCCGGATGACCTCGTCAATATAGCCGCGCTCGGCAGCTCGGAAGGGGCTAAGGAATGTCTCTTCATAATCCGCGGTATGCGCGGCGATTTTTTCGGGATTGTCCAAATCTTTGCGGTGGAGGATTTCCACCGCGCCTTTGGCGCCCATTACCGCGATTTGTGCGCTGGGCCATGCATAGTTGATATCGCCGCGCAAATGCTTGGAGGACATCACGCAATAGGCCCCGCCAAAGGCCTTTCGCGTAATGACGGTCACTTTTGGCACTGTCGCTTCGCCATAAGCATAAAGCAGCTTGGCCCCGTGATTAATCACGCCATTATGTTCTTGCCCAACACCGGGGAGAAAGCCCGGCACATCAACAAAGGTCAAAATCGGAATCTCAAAGGCATCACAAAAGCGGATATGGCGCGCGGCCTTGCGCGAGGCGTCACTATCAAGACAGCCCGCCAGCACCATAGGCTGGTTAGCCACAACGCCCACTGTGCGCCCTTCAATACGGATAAATCCGCACAGAATGTTTTTCGCATAGTCGCTTTTAATTTCGTAGAAATCGCCTTCATCAGCCACCGTCTCGATAAGCTCATGCATATTATAAGGCAGGTTGGGATTATCAGGGACAAGCGTATCAAGGCTTTTATTAATGCGCGGCTCTAGATCAAAGCTGGGGCGCGTTGGCACGCCTTCGCGGTTATTGAGCGGGAGGAAATCAAAGAGGCGGCGCACTTCGGCCATGGCTTCCATATCATTATCAAAAGCGCGGTCGGCCACGCCCGATTTGCTCGTATGGGTTTTCGCCCCGCCCAGCTCTTCGGCGGTGACGACTTCGTTCGTTACGGTCTTCAAAACACCCGGCCCTGTTAGAAACATATAAGAGCTATCACGCACCATAAAGATGAAATCGGTCAGCGCAGGCGAGTAAACCGCCCCGCCCGCAGACGGGCCCATAATGACTGAGATTTGCGGGACAACGCCGCTGGCGAGAATATTGTTCTGGAACACATCCGTATAGCCCGCAAGCGAGGTCACGCCCTCTTGGATACGCGCGCCGCCTGAATCGGCAAGGCCAATAATCGGCGCACCATATTTCATGGCCATTTTCTGCACCTTATTGATTTTCTTGGCGTGGGTTTCAGACAAGCTTCCGCCAAAGACGGTGAAGTCTTGGGCGAAGACAAAGGTCTTGCGGCCATTAATCGTGCCCCAACCCGTCACAACACCGTCGCCCGGAAAATGCGTTTTTTCCATGCCAAAATCAGTGGAGCGGTGCTTGATAAACATATCAAATTCTTCAAAGCTGCCCGGATCAAGGAGAAGCTCGAGCCGCTCGCGCGCTGTCAGCTTGCCCTTGGCGTGTTGAGACTCGATGCGCTTTTCCCCGCCGCCCAGCATTGCTTTAGCCCGGCGTTGCTTTAATTGCTCATTTATCAGCATATTTAGCCCTTTATGTGCATGAGAGTTATCTCTTTGCTTCGTCTAAAATCAAATAGATAAAGGGAGTTGGCAGAAAAGTCGCGCACAAATTTGCATAATTGTAAAATTATGTTATTTGCAAACATAAATTTGCAAAGTTGTGTAATATGGATAAATCAAAACTCTTTATCGGCCCGAAAATCCGCGACATTCGCCTTGGCTCCGCGCTGACACAGGCGAAATTCGCGCAGGCCTTAAAAATTTCGACCAGCTATCTTAATCAGCTCGAGAATAATCAGCGCCATGCCACGGCCTCTGTACTGATGGCCCTCGCCCAAAACTTCTCTATCGATATACGCACGCTTTCGGATAATGATACGGAGCGCCTGCTCGCGGATGTGCTGGAAATTGCGCAAGACCCGCTCTTTGACGCCCATGAGCTTAGCCCCCGCGACCTTAAACGCGCCATAAAAGACACGCCCAATTTTGTCCGCGCCTTTTTAAGCCTGCATAAATCAACGCAGAACCTGAAAGAACATCTGGTTGAATTTGACCAAAATATCGCCGGCGCGCAAGCGCAGATTACGCCCTATGAGGAAGTGCGGGACTATTTTCACTATATCGATAATTATGTGGATGTGCTCGACCACGCGGGCGAGGCCTTGGTAAGACAACTGCCAGACGGCCCGCAAGACCTCCAAGACAAGCTCACGCAATATCTCGCCGAAGCACACGATATTAACATCATCTTTGGCGGCATGGCAAAGCATCCCAATGCTATTCGCCACTATGATGAAAAGAGCCGAACTTTGCACCTTAACCCGCAAGGAAAGCACTCAACACACGCTTTTCAAATCGCCCACCATATCGGCCTAATAGAGCAAGCCGAGAGGATTGATAAGCTCGCCCAAGACGCAGGCTTTCAATCTGAAAGCGCGCTGCAAATTTGCAAAATCGGTCTTGCGAACTATTTTGCGGGCAGCGTGATGCTGCCCTATACGCGCTTCATTGAGGCGGCGCGGCTGCATCGCCATGATTTGCAAATTCTCAGCGAGACCTTTGGCGCGAGCCTTGAGCAAATCTGCCACCGGCTTTCAACGCTCCAGCGCCCTGAGCTTAAAGGTATCCCTTTCTTTTTCGCGCGCGTAGATCAGGCAGGCAATATCACCAAGCGCCATAGCGCGACGAAACTACAATTTGCCCGCTATGGCTCCGCCTGCCCGCTCTGGAATGTGCACCAAGCCTTTGAGCGGCCCGGGCGCATCATTCGCCAGCTCGCCGAAACACCAGATGGCGAGAAATATCTTTGCATTGCTACGGCCATTCATATCGCCAGTGGTGGTTTCCGCGACCCTGTGCGCAGCTACGCCCTCGCGCTGGGCTGCGAAACTAAATATATGGATGAAATTGTCTATGGCGATGATTTAAACGCAGGCGCGGCGGAGTCCTTTGAGCCTATTGGGATATCTTGCCGGATTTGCCAGCGTAAAAAGTGCCATCAGCGCTCCGTGCCGCCGCTTCGAAGCGCGCTGAAAATCGAGCCATTTGTTAGAAATGTCGTGCCATATGATCTGCAAGACTAAGTGATTTAAAAGATTAGGCCCTGAGACTAGCGCGAGAGCCAGCCGCCATCGACAGGCAATGTAATACCGGCAACATATATGGCCGCCGCGGAGCTTAGAAACACCACCGCGCCCTTAAAAATCATAAGCTTGCGCGCCTAAGCCAGTAATTTTAGCCCCAGTCTCTGCCGCGCTGGAGCGACCTGCCAAGACAATATTGGCCCCCGCCCTCGGCTAATCCGATAGCCATTGCCTGTCCTAGACCTGTATTCGCACCCGTAATAATGGCCCAATGACCGCTAAGGTCAAATAGATTATCGCGCATAGTCTGTTCCGATAACACCCGAATAAAGACAGTGTAGAGCTCTATTTTTCTGCGATATAGTCAAGGGGCACATCTTTCACTTCATTGTGTAAAGGACAGGCAAT
>CALKIX010000031.1 GCA_937995665.1 uncultured Hellea sp.
GACATAAAACGGCCCCGCCGTTTTATTTGAAATAAAAAGGAAACAAAGTGCCCCGACGTATAAATATAGCGGATGAGCTGGCCGCAACAAAGCTGGCTATTGAGCAGGCCAAGCTCGCCAAGCTTTTGGAAGATTTGCCCGCCCCCGCCGCTGCGTATATCCGCTATGAAGATATCCCCGCGCCGAGCCCAGAAGAGCGCGCCCGTTTTACGGCCCGCCTCACCGCGCTGATTGAAAAAACCGAGGCGCGCGCGGCGCAAGAGCGGCGGGCGTGGTTATTGTCTATGGCCGACTATGCGCCATAAAAGCCAATAAAACCTAAGAAACAGAGTGAATTACAGCGCATTCAACTCGCATTCAGCTTGCCCCCCTTACATTTTGTTAACTTTAATTATGCTGGGAGGCGTTATCCATGGAACAAATACAATCATATTTAAACCCTGAGAGGCTTGAATCCTATATGAGCACAGGTTTAGCGCTTGGGACAAAAGTTTTAATCGCCCTTATTATCTTTATTATTGGCTCTTGGATTGCCAAAAAGGTCAAAAAGGGAATTACCAAGCTGGCTAAGAAAAGCCCGCAACTGGACGAAACACTGTTTAACTTCCTCGGCTCCATTGCGCGCTGGGTGATTATGGCCTTTGTGTTTATCGCGATTCTCGGCCAGTTCGGTGTTGAGACGACCTCTATCGTGGCGCTTTTGGGTGCGGCGGGTCTTGCGGTCGGTCTGGCGTTGCAAGGCGCAATGTCAAACCTCGCCGCTGGCGTTATGCTCATGATCTTCCGTCCTTATAAAATCGGCGATTTCGTGGATGCAGGCGGTCACTTTGGTAATGTTGAGGACATCACCCTGTTCACGACAGATATGCAGACATTTGACAATCAAAAGATCATTATTCCAAATGGGAAGATCTGGGGCGAGAAAATCATCAATCACAGCCACCACCCTGTGCGCGGCGTGGAGATGAAATTTAACATTGCTTATGATGATGATGTCGAAAAGGCGCGTCAGGTTATTTTGAAGACACTTGCTGCTAATGCGCACATTAAGTCAGACCCTGCCCCGTTTGTTGAAGTTGAGACATTGTCTGAGCGCTCAGCTGAGCTGGTGGTGCGTCCGTTTACGGACGGCGCGAATTATTTCGACGTGCGTTACTCTGTGCCGCAGGAAATCCTCACCGCGCTGGGTAAGGCTGGCTTTAGAACGCCATATCCTGTGACGCGTATGTTGCAAGAAAAAGGCTAAGGGCTGAGGCGCTCTTTAACCAAACAAATGAAAGGCCGCCCTTCGGTGAAGAGGGGCGGCCTTTTTATGTGGGATTAAGCGGGAGGGGTAAGGCTTAGCCGTCCCAATCTCCCGTGACCATGCAAGTGCCATCAGCTTGGGCCTTTGTGCCTTCGGGGCAATTGACCGGCGCAGCGGGGGCTGGCGCTGGAGTTACTAGGGGGGCCGCCTCAACGGGGGCAGGAATAGGGGCTGTCTCAGCGGGGGTGGCCTCATATTTTTTACCGCTGCCAAATGAGCCCGCGGCGCCGCTAATTTGCTGGTTGAGCAGTTCCTTGCCCTGCGCCTTGGCGCGGTCCTTGGCAATCGTCGTGGCGACATCAGTGGTTGAGCCGCCGCCGAGCAAGACCTTGCCGGCCTTAAGGGTTTCGCCCGTGCTCAGATTAGGCGAGGTGATAGACCCAACGCCGCTATTGCCAAGTGCGCCTGTCGGCACCTCTCCAAGCGGGGTTTGGATGGCTTGGGGCTCTGGCGTTTCTGGCTCGCCCAAGATTTTATCTTTAGCCGCGTCAGTTGCAGCCTTTTTGGCTGCATCTTTTAAGAACCCAAGCTGGGCATGAGCCAGGCTCGCTGTGCCAAGCATAAGGCCCGCGCTTAATAAAGCTGTTGTGATAATACGCATAATACTCTCCTATTTCGCGTGCGCCCTCCAAGAGGAATAGCTTTATACTATAATTTGGCCCAAATAAGGCGCAATCCCTAATATCATACACGCTTTCGCGCCCAGCCCGCAGCGCGCAGTTTAAATTGGTCATAAAAAACATGACTCTAGCCCGTTTTATCCCTACAAGGCGCGCATATGAACGCAAAACCGCCGCATAAACCCTGGCAAGCCAGTGTCCTAACCCTCTTTCCAGAAGCCTTTCCCGGCGTCTTAGGGGTATCAATTATTGGCGGAGCAGAAAAAAGCGGGCTTTGGATGCTGGAAACAGTGGACATACGCGATTTTTCCGTTAATAGGCACCGAACTGTTGATAACCCGCCTGCGGGCGGCGGCCCTGGTATGGTGTTAAAACCTGATATTGCGGCCAAAGCGATTGACAGCGTGGCGTCTGTTTCATCGGAGAAATCCGGCAAAACAGAGGGTCGCCCACTGATCTATTTGACCCCTCGGGGCAAGCCTTTGACGCAGAAACGCGTCAGAGAGCTGGCATCGGGACCGGGTCTTATTGTGTTTTGTGGACGGTTTGAAGGCCTCGATCAGCGGGTCATAGAGGGCCGCCAAATGGAAGAGATTTCCATCGGCGACTTTATATTGGCTGGCGGCGAGGCGGGCGCGCAAGTCCTGATCGAAGCCTGTGTGCGGCTTCTCCCCGGCGTTTTGGGGGACGCACAATCGGCCTCGGAGGAGAGTTTTGAAAATGGCTTGCTAGAGTATCCACTCTATACCAAGCCCAGAGAGTTTGAAGGCCGGGCTATCCCGGAGGTGCTTTTATCGGGCGATCATAAAAAGATCGCCCAATGGCGGCACCAGAAAAGTGAAGAGATTACCAAGGCCCGACGCCCCGATTTGTGGCAGGCCTATAAAAATGGAGACGGTCATGAACGTGATTGAAAAACTAAATAAAGCTGAAGAGGCACGCTTGCTAGAGGGCGGCAAAGTCATTCCTGAATTCTCAGCGGGTGATACGCTTGTCGTGCAAGTGCGCATTACTGAGGGCACACGTACACGTCTACAGGCTTTTGAAGGCGTCTGCCTTGCCCGTAGCGGTAAGGGCCTCAATGAGAGCTTCACCGTTCGTAAAATCAGCTACGGCGAAGGCGTAGAGCGCGTTTTCCCAGTTTACTCTCCGCTTGTTGAAGAAATCCAAGTGAAGCGCAAAGGTAAGGTTCGCCGCGCCAAACTTTACTATCTTCGTGATCGCCGTGGTAAGTCAGCCCGTATCGCCGAGCGCACAACAGGACGCGGCATCGAAGCTAACCGCAAAAAAGGCGAAGCGAAGACTAAAAAGTAAGCTTACGCTCAAGGGCGAAGAACAAACGCTCATTCGCTCAAATGCAGAATATAAAAACCGCTTCTTTTAGGAGCGGTTTTTTATTGGCCTAACACGCCCCTCACGCGTCAAGCGCATTAAGCGGTAGGGGGCTCATCAGGCACAGGATCAAACCAGCCGACATATTTAACGACCTCTCCTATTAAAGGGGCGCATAGCTAAACATGGAAGTGAAAGCGGCCACCGCCGCCCTCGCTTTCGTAAACATCGCCGTCTGGGCATAAAATTTTGGCATAGGCAAGCCCGCTAAACGCCAGCTGCGCGTTTGTAGGCGATATTTATCGCCCTCTTTAAAATAGCTCATATCGACGGACACAATGCCGAAACAGTTTTGGTTTATCTATATTATGCATAGCTTGCAGCGGGGCAGGCAGGTCGGCAAAGGCGGCGCCTAAATATCGTTGGTAGACACTCCCTTTCGCTTTGGCCTGATAGATATTGTGCATAATATTAAGCTTCTGGAAATAGGCCTCATAATCGGCAAAGGTAATCCCCGTTTCGCAGCCATGATGCGCCCCTATTTTCCGCAATATGTGCATAGGCCTTATCCCGCCAACTATTTGGGAGAATGCGCGCAATATTTAGGACCTTCCACAGCCAGCCAAGGATAGTAAACATGGCCAGCAGGCCATCTGATTTAATACGCACACGGCCTTTATCTAAAAGCATATTCGTCTCGTAGTCTTCAGACTTTAATCCGTAATGCGCGTAAAGCGCCTCGCCGAGTTGGCTTTGCGCAATGATAAAATTAAAGCGGGATGCCTTATCGTGCCTAAGAACAAATTTTATCCCCCCTGAACATAGGGCGCAATTGCCATCAAAGACAATAATGGGCTGTCTATTGTCGAAGGCGGTGAGACGAGAATCGCTGCGATAGCTATAAGCCGCCGCGGATATCATATGTTGTTTTAGAACGGGTAGTTCTGCTTTGCAGCCCTATTCTTGCTTAAGTCAACACCCTTCACTCCACAAGCCGCAAGACGCCGCAGCATTGCCCCGCGAGCACTTGAGATAGTGCGCGCCATAAAACGCTTGCGAAGATATAGGTGCGAAGAAAATTCACACCCATCATCAGCTGACGGGCATGAATTTATGTCCAGAGCTAAGGCGCTATGGCAAAGACATTGTCTTGTAGTTCAGCGCCAATATTCGTGTTGGCCCGAATAACGCTGGCTAAAGTAACGTCTTCAATGCGGCTTAGCTCTTCGGGGGTCAGGTCATTTTCATACCAAAAACGATCGCCATCGCGCAGAGCCGTAAATTGGCGCTTCATAATCGCGTCAAAGAGCGGGCCAAGCTGAGCCCCATTTGTGCCAATCGCATCCTCAGATAGTCCGCCGACCCAAAGGTCAATCTCGTCCACATCACCATAAGCGGTAAAAAGATTAGTCTGCGCATCTGTATCGGCGGTAATATCCGCAAAGCTGGTTACACGCGCCAGTCCCATAACCTCTCTCATATCATTATAAGAGGGCAGACCTAGATCGCGCCCGCGCTGAATATTGAGCGAGGCTAAATCAAATCCGCCCATGCCTGGCGCGCCAAAGAGGAAATTTCGGATATCCGTAATGACTTTCGCGTCTAGAGTTTGGTGTTCTTGTGCCGCAAGCCCGCGCAAAATAGGGTCCAAATCGTCTTCTTGCGTAAGGATAGACGGCGCAGTGAAAAAGGAATTACGAAGGCTAAGATGCCCACCCGCGATTTCATTCCCGCTCGCATCCAGCCTCAAAAGCTGCTCATTGAGCATTGAATGGCCCAGACGGAAAGCGGCGCCCGAGAACTCATTAAATAAGCCAGGATTCATTGACGCGTCATAGCCAGTATAAGCTGGAATGCCATCGGAGCCTAACAAGGCAGGCAAAAACTCATCATAGGTGATTTTTTGTAATATCGCGACCACAAGGCGGCGGGTGGCTTGGAAAACTTCCTCCCCACTTGCGCTGGGGTTCTCGGCTTCAATAATGGCTGCAAGCCGATTATGCTCGCGTACAAATAGCGTATGCATGACAGCCAAGCCGACCTGCTCATTTGCACGTATATCGCCGCCCAAGAACAATGTTGTGGGATCGGTCACAAAAGCGGCCGCATTAGCTTGGCCAGACGTATTAAATGGCATCAAATTCCCCGCGCTGGTTGCCAAATAAGGACTATCCGCACTCACCCGCAGTGCTAATGCCCGGCCATCTTCATGGCCATAAACTTGCGAGCCATCAATCCAAGCCGTGATTTCATTTTCCTGCTCGCGTGGATTAGTAACATCCGTCCCTGTCGCGGGATCAAAAATTGCGCGGTCAAAGGTAATGACGGCCGTCCCCGTTGAGCTCGGATCAAAAAACATATCACCCGTCGGTACGATGATATTTTCACTCTCCTGATCGCCTTCGGTAATGCCGATATCATGGTCGACAAATTGGCCCCATTGCCAAACATAATCTGTCCCGCCAAAACTATTGGGTAAGAAAGTGCCCTCGTCTTGATTGACGACGATATTTGAAATCAAGCGCGCAGACGGACGCGAGGCCCCCGCCATTGTGGAGATACCGTCATCATAGGCCACATCTCCCAAGCGCTCTAGATGACGCGGAGCACTGCCCCAATCAAAATTGCTCTTATTATTGTCAGTTCCATCATAAGTTCGATCTTCAAGGTTCTCAATTGTGATAGTAACTTCATCACTATCGGCGGGATTAACGTCATCAGAAGCCGTTATACGAAAGACAAGGTCAGTATCGGTCGACACAAGCGGCACCGTAAAACTAGGGCGCAGCGCATTTACATCTGAAAGCGTGACCGCAGTGCCCGATAGTTGACTCCATGTAAGTGTGCTATCGCCTTCTGTGTCTCCAAGGCTGGCCAGCAGCGTAACGCTTGTTCCTTCGGCATAAGAAGCATCTCCGCCTGCACTAATGACAGGGGCACTATTCATAACTGGGCTAAGACTGGAAACACTATCACTGCTTTCACAGGCAGACAAAGCCGTAGCGCATAGTAGGGCCAACATTAAATTTCTCATAATAGTCTCCGGGTCGTCTTCTGGGGGCAAATCTTCATGCTTACGAACATATCACCGAGATATCACGAAAATGTTACCAAAAATATGCAATGACATTAATAATAGGTCAGATAAGGCTTTATTTGCAGTCATTTAGGCTCGGCAACAAAAAAACCCGCCCTTTGAGGCGGGTTTTCAAAGATAATGTAGACCGGCTTAGAGGCCAGCTTTGCCCAGTTCCGCTTCAAACTCTGGAAGCGCTTTGAACAGGTCCGCAACCAGGCCGTAATCAGCGACTTGGAAAATTGGCGCATCTTCGTCCTTATTGATCGCGGCAATGACTTTGGAGTCTTTCATACCCGCCAAATGCTGGATAGCCCCGGAGATGCCAACCGCAATGTATAGCGCAGGCGCCACAGCCTTTCCCGTTTGGCCCACTTGCCAGTCATTAGGCACAAAGCCCGCATCAACGGCCGCGCGCGAGGCGCCCATAGCCGCGCCAAGCTTATCGGCAATGCCTTCTAGTAATTTGAAGTTTTCGCCGCTGCCCATGCCGCGCCCGCCAGAGATAACAACTTTAGCCGCCGTTAGCTCTGGACGGTCAGATTTAGACAGCTCTTCGCCGATATATTCAGATTTATAGCTGCCCGCAGGATCAGCGAGCATCTTATCAGACGCAGAGCCGCCCTCGCCCGCCGCAGCAAAAGCCGTGGTGCGCACCGTGACAACTTTTTTAGCGTCCGATGATTTCACCGTCGCCATGGCATTACCCGCATAGATTGGGCGCACAAATGTATCCGCACTCTCAACGCCGGTCACAGAGCTGATTTGCTGCACATCAAGCTTTGCGGCCACGCGCGGCATATAGTTTTTATGCGTTGTAGTATCAGGGGCGAGCACGGCGTCATAATCGCCCATAAGCGGCACAATAACCACTTCCATCGCTTCGGCCAATTGTCGCTCGAGCACTTTGTGGTCTACGCCCAGCACAGCGCGCACTCCGTCAATTTTGACGGCTTGGCCCATAACGTCTTTTACGCCTTTGCCCGCAACAAGCACATCAACATCGCCGCCCATAGAGAGCGCCGCTGTAACCGTTTTATGGGTTGCGTCTTTAAGGTCTTTATTATCGTGTTCTGCAATAACGAGGATAGCCATTATATTACTCCCGCTTCATTCTTAAGTTTATCAACGAGCTGCGCTGCATCTTCGACTTTAATCCCCGCCTTTCGCGCAGCCGGCTCTGTGACTTTCACAGTGGTTAAGCGCGGCGCCGTATCCACGCTATAATCGGCTGGCGTTTTGGCCTCAATCGGCTTTTTCTTAGCCTTCATGATGTTGGGCAAAGTCGCATAGCGCGGCTCGTTTAAGCGAAGGTCAGTCGTGACCACAGCGGGCAGCGTAAGCTTGACCGTTTGCAGGCCGCCGTCAACTTCTTTGACCACAGTCATCGCGCCGCCGTCATGCTCGACACTATTAGCCGCTGAGCCAATGGGCCAGTCCAGCATCGCAGCGAGCATGCCGCCCGTTGCGCCGTAATCATTATCAATGGCCTGTTTGCCCATGACAACCAGATCAGCGCCTTCGGCTTCGGCCACAGATTTTAAAATCTTAGCAATGGCGAGCGGCTCCAAATCTTCATCTGTCTGAACGTGCACGCCGCGGTCAATGCCCATGGCAAGGCCCGTACGTATTGTTTCTTGCGCCTTGGCAGGCCCAATAGAGACAACAATCGTCTCGGCGGCGGTGCCCGCCTCTTGCAGGCGCACCGCCTCTTCGACGGCAATTTCGTCAAAAGGGTTCATGGACATTTTGACATTCGCCAAATCTACCCCTGAATTATCGGATTTAACCCGCGCTTTAACATTATAATCAAGCACGCGCTTGACAGGGACGAGAACTTTCATGTGTGACTCCGTATATTACCCTATAAATTCATTATCTGATATGCCCCTTGGCGAGCAGATTTACAAGGTGTTTGCACTGCGACCTTATGCACTTTTTTGCATATCGCTGAATTTAGCCTTAACGGTTGGCTCCGGGGACCCATTTTACATCTCTTTCGCCCTGACCATTACACCAGCGTGCTGCGACGAACAAAAAGTCAGAC
>CALKIX010000032.1 GCA_937995665.1 uncultured Hellea sp.
AATTTTTTAAGATATATTTTACCATCCTATTGGAATTCAGTCGCCTATAAGGTGAGGTTGACCTAGGACTTTACCATATTGGTGATTAAAACGGGATGCGAAATCATGAATTATAAAGCGGGCATTTATGCGCGCATCGATGAAGTGGTTAACTCTGTCGAAGCCGTTGACCAATGGGAGCAAGCCCGCTCCAGTGAAGCCACCTATATGTATCAATTACGCGCAGCCCAGACTGTGAATGTGTTTGAACCCTTCTCACCTGAGCAAAATGCGCTCAATACCTATCTTAGCGAGCGCAAGGCCGGCTTAAAGCTTTGCGATTATGCGTGGCGGCTCTACGCTCAATCCTCACAGCCTGTTATTTCTAAAAAATAATAGCCTCGCCCAAAGCGGGGCTTTTTTATAGGGGCGGTTTTCTTTTGTCTAATGACGGAAGTGCCTCATCCCCGTAAACACCATAGCTATGCCTTTCTCGTCAGCGGCTTTGATGACTTCATCATCGCGAATTGAGCCGCCGGGCTGAATGATGGCTGTAGCCCCCGCAGCCGCAGCGGCGAGCATGCCGTCAGCGAAGGGGAAGAAGGCATCAGAGGCACAAGCGCATCCCTTTGTACGCGGCTCGCTCCAGCCCGCTGCCTCTTGCGCGTCCTCGGCTTTGCGCGCGGCGATGCGAGCGCTATCAATGCGGCTCATTTGGCCTGCGCCAATCCCTGCGGTTGCGCCGTCTTTAACATAAATAATGGCGTTAGACTTCACATGTTTCGCGACTTTCCACGCCATGCGCAGATCGGCCATTTCGGCCTCTGTGGGCTGGCGCTTGGTGACGACTTTTAGGTCGGCGTCCGCAACATAGCCATTATCGCGGTCTTGGACCAAAATGCCGCCCGCAACATTGCGCTGTGTTAGGCTCGGCGCTGTGACATCAGGCAGCCCGCCTGCAATGAGCAAGCGCAGGTTTTTCTTTTTCTTGAAAACGGCAATGGCGTCCTCATCAGCGCTGGGCGCAATAACGACTTCGGTGAAAACTTTGACGATTTCCTTGGCCGTGGCCGCATCCAGATTTCCATTAAGCGCGACAATGCCGCCAAAGGCAGAAACAGGATCGCAGGCCAAAGCATTTTTATAAGCCGTGATATAATCATCTGCGCTCGCGACGCCGCAAGGATTGGCATGCTTGATGATGGCCACGGCAGGCTTAGCGCCCTTGGCATTATCGCCAAATTCAGCGACTAGCTCATAGGCCGCATCGGTATCATTAATATTATTATAAGAGAGCGCCTTGCCTTGAAGCTGCTCAGCTGTAGCGACGCCTGGGCGGTCTGAGCCATCGGCATAAAAAGCGGCGGTCTGGTGCGGGTTCTCGCCGTAACGCAGTGCCTGCTTAAGCTTGCCGCCTTGGGCGCGGTAAGCGGGGCTCATATCCCCCATGTAATTAGCGAAATAATTCGCAATAGAGGCATCATAGGCCGCACTGCGCGCATAAGTTTTCGCCGCGAGTTTTTGGCGCAAAGTCCCCGATGTTTGTCCGCCATTGGCGTCCATATCCGACAGCACAGCATCCACATCATCAGCGTCCGTACAGACGGCGACATGCGCATGGTTCTTAGCCGCGGCGCGTATCATTGCTGGCCCGCCAATGTCGATATTCTCAACGCACATCTCATACGATCCCCCGCCAGCAACGGCCGCTTCGAAGGGATATAAATTCACAATCAGCAAATCTATGGAGAGAATGCCGTGCTGATGCATGGCATCTTTATGGTTGGAAAGGTCACGGTCGCCCAAAAGCCCGCCATGCACCATCGGGTGCAATGTTTTAACGCGGCCATCCATCATCTCTGGAAACTTGGTAAGCTCGCTAACATCTTTCACAGGAATGCCCGCGGCCATAATGGCTTTATGCGTGCCGCCCGTGGAGACCAACTTAACCCCGCGCTCATGCAAAGCTTGGGCTTGGGCAATGAGGCGCGATTTATCAGAAACAGAAATCAGCGCACGCTTAACAGGCGAAAGACGGGCGGGGTCAAAAGCAGGAAGATCTGGGTTAGGAGCGGGCATAGCAGGGCAATCCATTCACATTATAATTTGCACATTATTATTCGCGGCCCCGTAACATGACACCCGCTTAAGAACAAGCACGCAGTTACGCCCTCAGGAACCTTAGGCTTTACGCGCCTCAAGCTTACGGAATGACCAGCGCACACGATTGCTGCGCGTCTCGCCGTCACTGTCACAATAGGCATTACCAGATATAATAATTTGCTGCGCTTTCACTGGCTTTTCGCCTTGTCCCAGATAGATTGAGTCTTCTACGCTGAGAGGGCCGCAATCAGTGCGAAAGCGCCATCCCGCTTTTCCGCTATGTACAAGCAAGGCGCTTTTTTGGTCTTGGGATAAGCTTACACGCACATCAGGATGGAAGTGAAAACGAATTTTAAAAGGTCTTTGCTCACGCGAAACATGCTCGCCGCCCAGCGGTACAAGAAGACTATCTTCACCGCGAATATCGTCCCCTTCACTAGACATATACAAACGGCGCCGATGGGTAAGCCCGCTCTCGGTACGATACCCGTCATGCGCGCCTTCAAGCCATGCGCCTGCATCTTGTTCTTTGCGCTTAGCGTTCACGGGACCAGCTTCGACTTCAACCGCATTGCCGAGAATTTTCGTCTTCCAGCCTTCATCCAACAATGTCCCCGCAGACTTATCATCGAGAGTGAGCGTAGAATGCGCGGCGGTGGAACGCATAAATTGACGAAAGCGTAGCGGCTGCTCTTCTGACCAGCCGCAATTAACAACGAGGCGGCCAAGTTTAGTGGACAGCTCAAACGCTAGCGGGGCCAAATGGGCCTCAGTATCAAAGGGCCTCGGCGGCGTGCTGCCCGTATCGACCAGCAAGACCGTGCCGCCATTCTCAATGCGCTGATAACCAGTATGCGGGCAATAGGCGAAAGGTTTGGCGGTCTTAGGCGCGGCTTTCATGAGCGCCTTTATCCGGCGGGCATTCCCCTCTCCAGAGCCATTAAAACAAGAGAACTGCCCATTAGCGGAGGTGAAAAAAGAAATGATCGGGGCCAAGCGGTCTATAGCTCGGCTGAGCGCACGCGAGCCTTGTACACCGCGTGATTGCAACAAATCATCCACCATGAGTAATATTTCCAACGCGTCCAAACTTTGCGCGGGACTACGCGAGACATGACCGCCATCTGGCAAAATTTGCAGCTCTATCTCATCGTCAAGCCAGTCGAGACCTTGCTCAAGATAGCGTTCTGATTTTTCTTTTAAACGAAGCCCGCCAACCACCAGCGCCGCACTCGCGCGCAAGCGGGGCAAGCCTAGAGAAGTACGGCGATAGGTTTTACGTAGGCGCTTTAATTGACGCTTAAAGCAATTTCGGCGAAGCTGAGCCGCTTCGCTCATATTATCCCCCGACAAAAGCGGTGACCAATAAGCACCCCAATATAAAACGCGTGCCGCAAGGCTGTCAGGCGCCCATGCAAAATCATTCCATTGGCCGTAAATTTCCGCCCATTTATCTGTAAGTGTACGCGCAAATATTAGAGTTTTTACATCTCTGCTCGCCGCCAGCTCGCCAAGCCATGAAAAGCTATGCAGCCATGTTGCAAATCGCTGCGATGGCACAGCAAGTGTCCAAGGGTCTCCCTCTGCGCCAACATTAAGGCTTTGTCCTGCATAATTAAAATCGCCCGCCATTAGCGCGCCAGCTTTATCTTTATCACCCGCGGCAAAGCTAAGACGCATATCATGGAAAATTACAGGCTTGCCCGCTGCAAGGTTTACACGCCGCGCAGGCCCCCCCAGATCAACCGCGAGTTTGCGCGCCGTTAAGCTAGCGCCTGTCGTCAAAATATGAGGGACTGAACATCGCCGAGCCATATACCTTAGCCCGTAATCTAGGAAGCTGCGCGAGACTTAGAGGGCACTCCGCGCAGGGCGGCAATATTCTCGGCATAACTACCCGCGCCTTTAAAGACCGCGCTGCCCGCCACTAAAGCGCTTGCCCCCGCATCAATGCATTGCTGGGAGGTAATCGGGTTTACCCCGCCATCAACTTCAAGGATAATATCGCGGCCTGAGCGCTCTATCATCTGGCGCAAGGTTTCAATTTTTTTGAGCTGCGAGCTAATAAAGCTCTGCCCGCCAAACCCCGGGTTCACGCTCATCACTAAAATCATATCCAGCGCGTCAATGACCGGCTCGACGACATTGGCCGGCGTGCCAGGGTTTAGCACTAGCCCGGCTTTGGCCCCGCCTGCATTAATGGATTGCAGGCTGCGGTGCAGATGCGGGCCCGCATCAGGATGAATACTGACAATATCCGCGCCCGCCTCGATAAAGGCCCCAATAAGTGGATCGGCAGGCGCAATCATCAAATGCACATCAAATGGTTTTTCCGTATGCGGCTTGAGCGCTTTGACCACCATAGGACCAATTGTCAGATTAGGCACATAATGGCCATCCATGACATCAATATGAATCATATCTGCACCGGCGGCATCAATCGCGCGAACTTCTGCGCCAAGGTCGGCAAAATCGGCCGATAGAATTGACGGGGATATAAGGATTTTATCTGACATGAGATGTCCATTAACAGTCCCTTATGATGGGCGCAAGCAGACTCCTCTTTGTTAGAGCCCCATAAAAAAACCCGCTGCGGCGAACCGAGCGGGCTTTGAAAGATAAAAGGCTGATTATTTGCGAATTGGCAAGTAATCAGTCGCGCCATAAGCGCCATCATTTGTATAGCCATAGCTTGAGCCTGACCCAAAGCTTGAGTTTGAGCTCGTGCTGGCATCCCCTGTGTAAAGCTCAACAGATGAACCTACATAAGAGGAAATACTGCTAGAGCCGCCTTCCATACATGTGCCATCAGCCTGCGCTGTTGTTCCGGCTGGACAATTAGCAGGCGCGGTTGAGCCATAGCTTGAGCTGCTGCTATAGCTTGTTGTTGGAGCAGAATAGCTAGACGTCGATGATGAGGAATAGCTTGAAGAAGAATAGTCAGAGCCTGACTGCATACACGTTCCATCTGGCTGAGACGTTGTCCCTGCAGGGCATGAAACTGGTGTTGAATCATAGCTAGATGAAGAATAGCTCGTTGTTGGCGCCGTATAGCTTGATGTGCTGCTGCTATAGCTTGAGCCAGACTGCAAACATGTACCGTCAGACTGTGCTGTGGTACCCGCTGGGCAGCTTACAGGGGCGGCCTGAGTCTGCGCTGAATAAGACTGTGTTTGATATGTCTGAACTGGCGCTGGCTGCGAGTAAACCGTCGCTGGCTGCGTATAAACAGGCGCGGCGGGTTGCTGATAGCCGCAAGTGCCAAGCTGCGTACAATCTACATAGACTGGCGCGCTTTGCTGAACAGTGCCAGTCGCGTAACGGCCTGAAACGGCTGGGGCTGTGTAAACACCCGCTGGCGCGGCGCAAGACCGGCCACAATTTCTACCGCTCTCATAATCATAAATACTCGGTCCGCCGTAACGTGAAGTCTCACCAGCAGACGCTGTGACTGCTGTCCCTACAACAGTGAAAGCGGCAATTGCGCCTAATTTTAAAAGTTTGTGCGTGCTCATTTTGAGCCTCCCATATTGAAACATCTCAAGGTCAATTGCAAAACTTAGACCAAAACAAGGTTAACTTAGCCTTACTTTGGCATTATTTATTCCGCATAAGCCGAGCGACAAAAAAACCATCCATTCCGCCCTCATCCCCATTAAAATAGGGGATAGTGCGCAAAAACCCACCAGAAAACGCAGCTTCTGGCAACTCTAAGCCTGGGACTGATAAAATGGGAATAAGGCGAAATTCTGGCATTTTCTGTAAAAATGCCTCAATTCGGGGAGCCGCTTCATCGCTTTGCAGTGAACAGGTGCAGTATAATAATGTCCCGCCCGGCTTTACCAAATCCGCGGTTTTGACCAGCAATTTGTCTTGCAGACGTACCAAATTGGCTAAATCTTTGGGGGTGCGGTTATAAAGAACATCAGGGTGGCGGCGAAATGTGCCTGTGGCTGAACAGGGGGCATCAAGTAAAACTGTGTCAAATTGGGCTTGCTCTGGACTCCATTCGAGCGCATCGGCACATATAATCTCGGCGTTTAAATTTGTGCGAGCAAGGTTCTCAGCCACGCGCTTTAAGCGGCCTTCGGATTTATCCAAGGCAGTAACATTTGCGCCTTTTGCTGCGAGCTGCATGGTTTTACCGCCAGGGGCGGCGCAAATATCCAAGATATTTTGTCCCTTAACATCGCCCAAGAGCTGAACCGGCAGGCTCGCAGCCAGATCTTGCGCCCACCATTCGCCAGCTTCAAAGCCTTCAAGCGCGGTCACATCGCCAATTTTATCAAGCCGCACCGTCTGCGCGCCCATGGGCTGCCCGTCCAGCTTGTCCGCCCAGCCCGCTGCATCGGATTTGACGGTGAGATCAAGCTTTGGCTCTTTTACAAGTTCTGCGGCTAGCTTTCGCCCTGCTTGGCGGCCATAGCTACGTTCCCAATCTCCCCGAATCCAACCCGGCACGTTAATTTTGGGGGGCTGCCCCCCAGCAAGATTAGCCCCCTGCTCTACAATACGGCGCAGCACAGCATTAGCCAGACCGGCAAAACCACGTGAGGAGCCGCGCGACTTTAGCATCGCGACCGTCTCGCCTACGGCCGCATGGGCAGGTGTTCCTAAATAAATAATTTGCGCGGCCGCCGTTTGCAGGGCGGCATAAACAAGTTTTGGCGGCTTTTGGCGAATAAAGGGTTTAAGCGCCGCTTCAATCTGGCCCATTCTGCGAAATGTTGTGGCGGCAATCAGGCGCACAAAGGCACGGTCCCTCGGCTCAAGCGCGCGGTAATCGGGCTGCCCCGCCAAAACTTGCTCAAGCGGTTGGCGTGTCTCGACCACGGTTTTCACCGCAAAAGCCGCAAGGCGCCGCGAGGTCAGAGAAGAATTATCGGTCTTTTTTGGTATCGTCATAGCCCGCCCCTACAGTAATTCCGAGCGCCCGTCACGAGGTTTGAACGCCTCTCTAAGCCTAATTATGGTAAACAAATTCCAAAGGTCAGTTTAATCAATTTCTAAGGCTCATAGTGTAACAAAGCGGCTCACACCAAAAGTGAAAACGCTTTGGGGTGGGGTCAAATCAGTTACAGGTTTGACGTGATGCCTTGGGAGCTTTATATTTAGGTATGTCGAAATTACCTGAAAACGCTGCTCCCGGAAAAATTCTTAGCCCTGCTGCCAAGCGGGCCTTAGAAGAAGCTGCTGAGCGCCGTAAGGCCGAAGCCGCGCCTGCTGATCGTCCCACCGAGACTGCTGGACCTAAAGGTGCAGAACCAACTCGTTTTGGCGATTGGGAACGCGGCGGCATAGCATACGACTTTTAGTCAGCTCTACCCCCACTGCACACAAAAGAGATTTGTCCTTAAATCCTTAAGGGCATGGGTGACATTATATAGGCTGCTGTGGATTTCAGAGCCAAACAAAAGTGGGAGACGCAAATATGCGTATCAAAGTTTCTATACTCGCTGCCGTGAGCAGCCTAACGCTTGTAGGTCTAACGAGCCCTGCATTTGCAAATTGCGGATATGGCAATACAAATTGCGACCTTGGTGTTAATGTGACGTCATCTATGCCTGCAAGCTTTGGCCCAATGACAGTGAATACAGCCCACCCCGTTGGATATATGCGCTCATTTGATTTTCAACGCGCGCCCAATGTTACGATTACACGTATTCACGGATTAGGGCCAACGGCCAGCATTTCTGACGCCCCTTCTGGGTTTACCAATGGCTGTTATCCTGGCTCAACACAATATTGCCGTGCTGATGCTGGCACACCTGTTTCAGTTCAAATGAGCGCCCCTGCTGCGGCCGCACCAGCCTATCAAGCCCCTGCCCCCGTCGCCGTTGCTGCACCTGTCGTAAGCCAGCCCCTCCGAACATATGTTGGCCAAGGCTATGACGCGTCAAAATTCGCGCCGCGCCAATATGGTGACAACACATTCGTACCGGGCATTGCCCATATCCCGACATCTATTGTGGATCGCAGCCCTGATAATGCAGACGCAGTGCTTAATTCTGGCCGTACAATCGCCCAGCCAATTGCCAATGGTGGTTATGCCCCGCGCCCCGCTTATAATGTTGGCAGCTACAGCGCGCCTGCTTCAGTGCAAGCGCCAGTTTACAACGCGCCCGCAATTAGCGCACCGATCGTGAGCGCTCCTTATAGCGGCGCGCAAGCGACGCGCCCCGTCACAAATGGCAATGGCATCTACGCCTCTAATGTGGGTGCGGACGGGACTTATTGGGAAAAGACCTCTGGTGTCACCATGTTTGGCGATACAGTTGCGACTGAAGTTATTTGTAAGCGTCAATTGCCGCGCCAAGTTGTAAACCCGGTCGTGCCCGTGCCAGTGCCGGTTCCAACACGTGTTGTGAACCCCATTATACCTGTGCCTTATGCTGTGCCGACAGCTGTGCCTGTTCAAGCTCAGCAAGCAAATGTTGTTTGCGAGCGTACAGCAGGACAAGCACGCTATAATCCTGCGCCGAATTCACGCTGGACTTATTAATAGAATTAAACGTGGGGAAATCGGCGCTCCGAATGGAGCGCCGTATTAATTTAAAGCAACTCAAAGCAAGGTAATATTTCCCCCTTTAAGGGAAATTCTGCACATTGGCACATTCTTTGCGTTGTCTCATTCAAATGTTTCAAAATGAGAGGTGGGTTATGACCCGTATTTTAACAATAGTCGCCGCTATCGCCGCTACTACAATGATGTCAAGCGCGGCATTTGCAAATTGTAACACGACATATTGCACAAGCGGCTATTCAAGCTATAGCACATCGGCAGCGTCATATGGCTCTAGCTATTCTTACGGTATTTCAAATAGCTATGGCGGGACACTATCTGCCACTGAGGCGGACGCCACTTATGGCACAGGATCTATTTCTTCAGCTTATGAAGGCGGTGATGTCGAGCTCTTTGGTTTCTCAGGGTCAGCAGCTTCTGTTCCAGGTCTTGGATATAATGAAAGCCTCCAGGCTACAAATTGCCCCGTAAATGTATATAATCCAGAGGGAGCACGTGTTCTAGGCTGCTATAATGTTGTAAAACCTGTGCCGCAAACATCTTATTACCAAGTTGTTCGTCCTGTTGTTTATGTACGTTACCCTGTTCCTGTCGCCGTGCCATATTACTCAGGCTGTACGGTTGTAACAAACACATCACGCTATGGCGGAAACTTCGGAAATTATAATGGCATATTTGGCCGCCGCTGCGGTTAAGCCTTAGCTCCGTAACACTTAGCGCAATGTTCAATAAAGCTCTCGCCTTTGGCGGGGGCTTTTTTTATGCGCTCATATTGCTGATAATGGCGCGCGCCGCAGCAACCGGGTCGCTTGCCGCCGTAATCGGGCGGCCCACAACAATTTGAGACGCCCCAAAGCGCAGAGCATCTTGAGGGGTGGCAATTCGCATTTGATCGGCCTTATCCCCGCCCGCCATACGTACGCCCGGCGTAACCACTAAAAAATCATCAGGTACGCGCGCGCGGATGATTGAAGCTTCAAGCGGGCTTGAAACCACCCCGTCAATGCCCGCGGCAATAGCTTGGTCAACGCGGCGCATCACCAAATCCTCGGCCGTGTCCTGATAGCCAATCGCTTCAAGCGCAGCTTTATCAAGCGAGGTCAGCACGGTCACGCCTAATATTTTAAGATCGCTTTCCCCGCGCCCTGCTGCAGCGCTGGCCATAACATCTGGCCTTGCGTGAACCGTTAAAAGATCCGCGCCAAGCGTTGCAATTGAGCGCGTGGCCTTTTCCACGGTCGCGCCAATATCGTGCAGTTTAAAATCATAGAAAACATTTTTGCCTTGCGCTTTGAGGCGCTGGCCAAATTCAGCCCCGCCCAGCGGTAAAAGCTGCAAACCCACCTTATAGCTCACCACATTATCGCCCAGCTGATTGACCATAGCCTGCGCCGCATCAACATTCGGTAGGTCCAGCGCGACATATAATCTGGGGTCAGCTTTGAGGGCGTTAGCGGGCATAATCTATCCTTTGCGAAATTTATTTGAATTTTTGGCCATTAAATTTTGCGCGGTCTTAGTGGGCAAAGCCCGTCCAAGCAAGGCAATAAATTTATTGATTCGCCCTGGTATAATAATCGTTTGATTGTCTTCGCAGGCGTTAAAGGCTATGGCGGCGCATTTATCGGCGTCCATCATCATATAGCTAGGCAGCTTATTCATCGCCTCGCGCGTGCCGTTGACATCATGAAATTCCGTATAAACAAATCCCGGGCATAGCGCCGTGACGTGAACGCCCGAGCCTTCTAGCTCCATCCAAAGGCTCTGCGAGAACTTAATCAAGTAGCTTTTCACCCCCGCATATAATGTATGCCCGCGCGAGCCCGGCAAATGACCCGCCAGCGAGGCCACATTCATAATCCGTCCAAAGCCGCGCGCGCGCATATCCCCCGCGCACTTATAGGCCAGCTCAGAGGGCACGGTCATCATCAGCTGGATAAAGCGCGCATGGGCCTCCCAAGGGCTTTCCAAATATTGGTCAGGATGGCCGTAACCGGCATTATTGACCAGCCCGTCAATTTGTAGCCCCGCGGCGTTTATCTTTCCAAGGAGTTCATCGACTGCGCCTAGCTGAAAAAGGTCTGATGTAAAGATATGAGACACCGTTCCAAATTCAGCTTTAAGCTCGCTCGCCAGAGCCTCCATAGGCGCATTGCGCCGCGCGGTTAAAATAAGGTCCCAGCCATGACTTGCATATTCACGCGCGAGCGCCGCGCCAATTCCCGCAGAAGCGCCCGTGATGAGGCAAATAGGTTTATTCATTTAGCTTATCCTTGGAGTGGCAAAATCTCACGTAAATTTAACGTGATAGGTCTTTAGCATCTTGTTAGCTTGGGCGGCGTTAAAAGTCTAAGATCTAATATGAATAAGTTTGTTTCACTACTCACCCAGTCCCCGCTTTTACTGACAGCTTGCAACACAGCAGGAGCGGAACCTAAAAGATATTTAGGCGTGTCTTGTAGTGAACTTTCAACACTTCAACAAAGCTATAGCCAATATAGCCGAAACGCGGATCCCTTTGCCGCATCTGAATATAATTTTAATAAACAATTTGGTGCGGCAAAGTACGATACAAATGATATTGGAAATATACTCACAAACGGAACACCTCAGCAGGTCAAACAAGAAAAAGACTTAAACTCCATTCGCGCCGCTTATAATTTGCAAGGCTGCTAGGCTTCCCTAAACACGCATCTGCAATTTGCCTAATTCAGCAAATCCTATTAGGCCTTAAGCCTACAACTTATAAAGGGCTCGATATGATATATATCATTCTAGGCGTCATTATATTACTCGCCATTGGCATTGTTTTTATTTTCAACCAGCTTGTCGGGCTGCGCCAGATGAGCGAAAATGGCTGGAGCGATATTGAAGTCCAGCTTAAACGCCGCGCCGATCTTATCCCGCGCCTTGTCGCCGCTGTGAAAGGCTATGCCGCCCATGAACGCAAGCTCTTTGAGGATGTCACAAAAATGCGCGCTCAGACGCTTGCTGCGGGTAACGACCCTATCAAACGCGGCGCTGCCGAAGGCAGCTTTGCCAAGGCGGGCGGCAAGCTGCTGGCTATTGCGGAGGACTACCCAGAGTTAAAAGCATCACAGAACTTTCTCGACTTGCAAGATGAGCTGGCGGAGACGGAAGATAAAATCGAAATGGCGCGCCGCTTTTATAATGGCACGGTGCGCGAGCTAAATACGAAAATTCAGAGCGTGCCATCAAACCTCATCGCCGGGCCTTTTGGCTTTAGAGCTAAAGATTATTTCGAGATTGATGACGCCGATGCGGCCGCGCCCAATGTGGAGTTTAGCGCATGATGCGGCTGCTACTGGGTCTTCTCTTTGCAATTAGCGCGGCGCTGGGCGCGCTGGCCCAAGAGCGTATAGACTTTTACGATGTAAACATTGAAGTCGCCCAAAGCGGTGACTTACTGATTACAGAAACGCTTGATGTGACCGTACTCGGCCAGCAAATTCGCCGCGGCATTTTCCGAGAGCTGCCGGCCAAATATACCTTTAACGGCGTGGAGCTCGATTATAATTACGAGCTTATCTCCATTAAGCGCAACGGCGCAAAAGAGCCCTATACAGTTAGCCGCGAAGGCAATGCCGTGAACTGGCGCATTGGCAATGCCAATAAGCTATTAGAGCATGGCCCGCATAAATATGAAATTACATACCGCGTGCCCGATCAAATTCGCCGGCATCGCGGCGATGTTGACAGCCGCGGGGCGCGCGATGAAATTTATTGGAACGTGATTGGCGGCTATTGGAACTTTCCTATTACCAAGGCCCGCGCGAGCATCAACTTCCCTAGCGGTTCCCTCATTATCGATAGCGAAGCCTATCGGAAACAAGGCGGCTATACAGATAAAGGCTATACCGCGCAAATTCGCGGCAACTCTACCGTCTTTGAGACGACGCGCGGATTTAATGCGCGCGAAGGGCTTACGGTTTCTGTGTCTGCCGCACCTGGCATCATTGCCCCGATGAGCGAAGCGCGCAGCCGCCAGCTCAGCTGGATAGCGCGGGGCGGGCCGATATTGCTGGGAGGAGGCGGTCTGGCCTTGTTTATTTATTACCTCACTATGTGGACCCGCGTTGGACGTGATCCACAAAAGGGGCCCGTCTTTGCCCGCTATGAACCGCCTAAAAATAAAAAGGGTGTGCCCTATTCTGCGGCCGCTTTGCATCACATCCACCATAAGCGGCTTAAAAGAACAGACGCCCTCACCGCGACCCTGATGAGCCTATCCATGAAAGATGTTATAGACATAGAAGCGGAGAAAAAGACAACCACCCTTACCTCAATGCTCGCGAACCGAGACGCGGCCGACTTACTCAACGATGAGCGCTACCTGCTCGATAGATTATTTGGCGATAAAGATGATGTGGTCACCTTTAAGAAAAAAACGAATGCCGCGCTGTTTCGGCGCATTACCCAGTTTAATAAATATATATCCAAACAATATGGCACCGCCTTTTACCGCTCAAATGCGGGGTGGGGCCTGCTAGGCATTGCCGCGAGCTTAGCGCTCGTCATATTCATAAGCACCCAGCCTGTCTCCAAAGATAGCATTGTCTTTAAAGCCATGCTTGTAGGGCTCTTCTTCATGAATTTTATCTTCTTCATTTTTTTGAAAGCCCCGACAAAAATCGGCGCAAAAGTCTCTGCTGAAATTGAAGGCTTTAAGCTCTATCTTGAAACAGCTGAAGCTGACCGTATCAATACCGCCAATCCTTTGGGAGAAAGCCCGCCCGCAATGACAACAGAGCTATATGAGCGCTTTCTGCCCTATGCCGTCGCTTTAGGCGTTGAAAAGCCATGGACAAAACAGTTTGAGACTAGCATGCCCCAGGCCGCGCGTGATTATCAGCCAAGCTATGCAAGCGGGCCGCTTATGCGCTCTAGAGGCGGCAGTCCGATTAAAATGAGCGAGGCCTTAGCGGGCGCATTAACCGCCGGCGTGGCCGCAGCCGCGCCTAGAAGCCAGTCATCAGGCTCGGGCTTTTCCTCAGGCAGCGGCGGGGGCGGATCCTCTGGCGGCGGGGGCGGCGGCGGCGGCGGGGGCGGCTGGTAGTTCCCATATAATAGCGCCCATATAATCGCGCCCATAAAAAATGGCCCGCCAAGGGCGAACCATCTTATAATCTGTCTTTAGAAAAACGGCCTAGTTATAGATGCTCTCTTTGCCAAAGTGCTTTGTGAGCATGTAATAAACAACCGCGCGGTACTTGGTGCGGCAGCTCTTACCATATTCAGCCATGACTTTATCAAGACCAGCATCGATAGCCGCAGCGTCCGTCAAGCCAAGCTTCTTTCTAAGGAAATTATTTTTAACGGTTTCTAGCTCCGAAGGATCCGTGCCTGCAACCGTTGAAGCATCTCTATTATAAATCGCGGGGCCGCAACCAATTGTGACTTTGCGAAGCAAGTCCATATCTGGTGATGCGCCGAGCTTTTCTTTCATTTGAGCTGCATATTTTTCGATTAAATCATCGCGTTTACCCATTTTAATCTCCTTAAACTAATGTAATTATTGATTTTCTTGAATAAGGTTAATGTGATTTAATAAAATCACTTATGCAAGCTCAAGTTTCACGCGGGGCTAATTTTAAAAATTCTTGTTCATCTGGCGTTCATCTATAACAACTCAAGATAAATCTTATTGTCAAATTTGCTGAAAACTTTAGCGATGTGCAGACATTTAGCCCCGCGCATAAACTCTATTTTTTCTGGTAAACCACACGCTGCGGATAAGGAATTTCGATATTATTCTCTCTGAGTGTTCTCAGTAGAATAAAGCCGACATCGGATGTAAATTTATTCGGCCCATCATCAATACCTTCCGCCCAGAACTCTACGCACATATGAATGCCATTATCCGTAAAGGCGCGAAACTCAACGCTGGGCTCATCAGGCTCTGTGAGCACATCCTCATTAGCCATCACCGCCTTATGGACCACAGGCACCAGCGCGTCCAAATCTGTATTAAAAGCCACAGTAAAGTCCACTTCATAACGCTGAAGCGGGCTATCATGCGTCCAGTTCTCATAGGCGTTTTCAGTGAAAGACGTGTTGGGCACGATAATATCAATGCCGTCCGCTGTAGCAACGGTGGTCGAGCGCATATTAATCGCTTTGACGCGGCCAAATTTATCATCTTCCATATTAACGAAATCCCCGACCTTAACGGAGCGGTCAAAGAGGATAATCATGCCCGAGATAAAGTTTGCGGCAATAGGCTGAAGACCAAAGCCAATCCCAAGACCGACGGCTGAGAAGATAACCACAAGACCGGAGAGCGGAATACCTGCAAAGCTCATCACCAAGACAACAAGAATTATAAAGAGCAATATCTGGAACATCTTGGCGACGATCTCGCGTACGCCCGCATCCAAAGTATCTTGAGAACGGATGGCCTCTTGGCCCTTGGTGTTAGATAGGTTGCCCAGCCAGAAGAAAAGCGCGCCAAAAATCGCAAGGCGAACAAGGGTCATGGCCGTAATCGGCGTATCACCCATCTGCATCAGGGTCGCGCCATTAAGCCCGTCAATCAGATTGTCAAAATAGCCAAAAACCGCAAGCAGCGCTAAGGGGATAACAATCCATGTGGCTAGCTTTTTAAAGAGCGGGTTGGCAATGGTTGTCTTAATGATGCTGTAGATCAAAAAGACAACTACAAGGCCTTGAGCCAATTTCACAAGCCAGTCTTGGCCCGCTGCAGGCACGGCTTTTAGGATAACCGCAAAGGTCGCGAGCAAAGCGACAAGGAAAATCGTGCGCAAGAACTGACGCAGCGCATAAACTCTGTCTCTTACGGGCTTAAGCTTTACATCGGCCGCGGGCGGATCTCTAAAGAAGAAAATACGCTTCTTAGCGCTCTTAGCTAAAAAAGGCGCGATGAAGTAAGCCAGAACAATCGCTCCAATTTGCGCTAAAAAAGAAATACTGGTGAGCCAGCCAATAACCGTCTGGCTCAGCGATAAGACCAGCGCTTTAATTTCATCCGGCGAGGTCGGAATTAAGCTCTTTTTGGGGGCGTCTTCACCGCCCTCAAACCCTTCGCCTTGCACCGTAGCGGCGCGCTGGGCCTGCAGCGCCTCGATAATAGCCTGATCTGCGGCGGCGCGCGCATCCAAGGCTTCTTTTAAAGCCGCATCATTAAGGTCAATCGCGGTGGGCGGTGGTGACGCTTTAAGGGCAGGCTCGGCGACTTCCTGCACAGCCGCTGGGGCTGGGGCTGGCACGGGGATATCGGCCGCAGCGTCCTGCGCAAAAGCAGGTTGAAAACTCAGGGCTAACCATAGAAGGCAAGCCGCGCAGATACGCGCTATTGATGCTGTAAAGTCACTCATTTTCTTATTTCGCCTGTCATTTTGCCCTGTGTTAGAGCAGACAGCCGATTCTTTCAATAATCTTATGGCTTTAATAAGGTCTTTTAGCTATAGCCAGCCGCAAATTTACTATTTGCCGAAAGTTAGACCATGAGCTCTCCAAAAAAAGTCGTTCTTGCCTATTCAGGCGGGCTAGATACCTCAATCATCCTGAAATGGCTCCAAGAGGAAAAAGGCTGCGAAGTTGTGACGTTCACAGCTGACCTTGGCCAAGGCGAGGAATTAGAACCTGCGCGCCGCAAAGCCGAAGCGGCAGGGATTAAGGAAATTTACATTGATGATCTGCGCGAAGAATTCGTGCGCGATTTTGTTTTCCCCATGTTTCGTGCCAACGCCCTTTATGAAGGGCTATATCTTTTAGGCACATCCATCGCCCGGCCGCTTATTTCTAAGCGCCAAATTGAAATCGCCCATATGGTTGGCGCAGATGCTGTCTGTCACGGCGCAACGGGCAAAGGAAATGATCAAGTGCGCTTTGAGCTAGGCTATTATGCTCTAGATCCCGAAATCAAAGTTATCGCGCCTTGGCGTGAGTGGGATTTAAACTCGCGTAATAAGCTCATTGAATATGCCGAAAAGCATGGCATTGAAATCGCAAAAGACAAACGCGGCGAAGCGCCCTTCTCTGTTGATGCGAACCTTTTGCATACCTCATCTGAAGGGAAGGTCCTTGAAGACCCTTATGAGGAAGCGCCAGAATTTGTCTATCAGCGTACGGTCTCGCCAGAGGAAGCGCCTGATAAAGCCACCTATATCGAAGTTGGATTTGAGCGCGGCGATGCTGTCTCAATTGACGGCATAGAGATGAGCCCCGCGACAATCCTCACCAAGCTCAATGAGCTTGGCGGGGCCAACGGTATTGGCCGTCTTGACCTACTCGAGAACCGTTATGTCGGGATGAAGTCACGCGGCGTTTACGAGACGCCCGGCGGGACTATCTTGCTCAAAGCCCATCGTGGCATTGAGCAAATCACAATGGATAAGGGCGCGAGCCACCTTAAAGACGAGCTTATGCCTAAATATGCAGAGCTGGTTTATAATGGCTATTGGTTCAGCCCTGAGCGCGAAATGCTCCAAGCCGCGATTGATAAGTCTCAAGAGCTTGTCACCGGCACGGTTCGCCTCAAGCTATATAAAGGCAATGTCGATATTGTTGGCCGTAAGTCCCCTTACTCGCTTTACTCGCAAGAACACGTCACCTTTGAAGAAGATGATGTTTACGATCAGGCGGATGCTGGCGGATTTATCAAAATCAACGCCCTTCGCCTGCGCCTTTTAAAAGCGCGCGACCGCAAGGCTGGCAAAAACGACTAGCCCAAGCCAAAGACACAAAGAAAAAGGCCAGCCCCTAGAGGCTGGCTTTTTTTATTTCAAGATCGCAGCGCGAGCTAAGCCGAAGTTTTTTCCAGCTCAAAAGCCTGATGCAAAACGCGCACAGCAAGCTCTGTATATTCACTATCAATGAGAACGGAGATCTTAATCTCTGAGGTCGCGATGACTTCAACATTAATGCCTTTATCGGCGAGGGCTTCAAACATAGTTTGCGCCACACCCGTATGGCTGCGCATACCGATGCCGACAACTGAGACCTTGGTAACATTGTCATCGGATTTAATATTTTCAAAACCGATATTATCTTTCTCGACCTCCAGCGCTTTAAGCGCTTTATCCAAATCGCGAATGCCGACAGTGAAAGTTAGGTTCGCCGCATTATCTGAGCGCGAGATGCCTTGCACAATCATATCCACGATTACACCCGCTTCAGACATCGCCTTACAGACTTTGGCGACCATGCCGGGGGTGTCTTTTAATTGTAGCAGCGTGATTTGGGCTTCGTCGCGCGAATAAGCGACCCCTGAGACAACGCGTTCTTCCATGGTTTCATCCTCATTACAAACTAGGGTTCCAGGGTTATCATCCCCGACTTCGGCCATTGACGTTAAAACGCGAATGGGCAGGTTATTATTCATGGCCAGCTCAACGGAGCGAGTCTGCAAGACTTTGGCGCCTAGAGAGGCCAGCTCTAACATCTCTTCAAAAGCAATACGGCCTAAGCGGCGCGCATCTTTGGCAATGCGCGGGTCGGTCGTATAAATGCCGTCAACATCGGTATAAATATCGCAGCGGTCAGCCTTAAGCGCGACCGCCAGCGCGACGGCTGATGTATCAGAGCCCCCTCGTCCCAATGTCGAGATACGGCCATCTTCGGCAATGCCCTGAAAGCCAGCGACAACGGCAACATTGCCATCAGACATAGACGGGCCAATGGCGGAGTTTTCAATCTCGGCGATACGGGCCTTACTATGGGCGTTATCGGTGCGCAGTGGAATTTGCCAGCCCAGCCATGAACGCGCCTTTAGCCCGCGGCGGCGCAGCGCAATCGCTAGCAAACCTGATGTGACTTGTTCACCACTAGAAACAATTGAGTCATATTCATCTTCGATAGGCGCGCCAAGATCCGTCTCTTGGTCAAGAGCGTCCACAAGGGCGACAAGGCGGTTTGTTTCGCCGCTCATAGCAGAGACAACCACGGCCACTTCATGGCCCGCTTCCACCTCAGCCTCGACAAGACGCGAGACATGGCGAATACGGTCTAGGTTGGCCACGGATGTGCCGCCAAATTTCATGACGATGCGCGCCATAGTAAATCCTTATTCCAAATCAGCGGGCCTTTTACGCCGCTGACAGAATATTTCAAGCACCATATTTAGCGCAGCTTCATGCCTGCGCGCCTAAACGCCTCATTGCCATTTATCGCGCCCACGCTTAAATCAAGATCATGGCTTATAAAGAAACAGCTCCTGAGAATATTTCACGCGTCTCGGTTGACCCTGCCGAGATGGAGAGCTTTGCGCGCATGGCGGAAAACTGGTGGGACGTAAACGGCCCCTTTAAGCCGCTCCACATTATGAATGGGGCGCGTATTGATTTTATTAAAGAGACTTTGTGCGAGCATTTTGGCCGCGATGCAGATGCCGAGCGCCCACTAGAAGGCTTGCGGATTTTAGATATTGGCTGCGGCGGCGGCTTGCTATGTGAGCCCATGACGCGTCTGGGCGCCAAGGTTACTGGCGTGGACGCGCTCGAGACAAATTTAAAAACAGCCGGCACCCATGCCGCGCAAATGGGCCTTGATATTGACTATCGCCACGGCACGATCGAGCAGCTGGTCCAGAGCAAAGAAGCGCCTTTTGACGCCGTGCTGAATATGGAAGTCATTGAGCATGTCGCCAATCCGCCAGACTTTATGCGCGATTGCGGGGCCATGGTGAAAGAGGGCGGGCTTATGTTTTGCTCGACCATTAACCGCACCTTCAAAGCTTTTGCCTTTGCGATATTAGGCGCGGAATATGTGCTGCGCTGGCTACCTAAGGGTACCCATCAATATGAGAAATTCGTCAAGCCTGTACAGATACAGCGCTGGCTGATAGATGCTGGCCTCACGCCAGAGCCTTCCATCGGCATGAGCCTAAATCCGCTCACAAATGTTTGGAAATTTGGCGCTGATCTAAGCATTAATTACGTCACGGTTGCAGCCCGTAATTAACTTTTCATTAACCATGCTCACGAAATGGCTCACGTTTTTGTTGAGAAGTTGTGTAAGGCTACGTTCATATTCAATGTTATATGGGCGAAAATAACAGAAGTGAATCAGAAGGTTAAATAGTTAATTGGCGTTAACCACAATGCACAGTTTTTAATGGAACCGTATCGTTGCTGTAAGCGTTGCGCCTCTAGTAATTGTTTAAAGACGGAGATTACATATGACGAGTCATACACTTAAGCGCGCTGATCTTTCGCAATTTCGGGCCCCAACAAGCCGCATTTTATATGGCGAGCGCCTTGCCGCCGTGAAGCAAGTTCAAGAATCAATCAAAGCGCACGGCCTTATGCGTCCGCTCACGGTTATGCGCCGCGGCAAGCACCTTATTATTGTAGATGGTAAGAAACGTCTGGCGGCCCTACGCCGTCTTAGATTTGCAGGAGAGCTTCCCCGCTCACTCGCGAATGTCCCCTATATCTTCACAGATGAACCCCAATTCCGCAGCAATGATAGACATAATTTACTTTCAAACCGTGAGCAATTTGAGAACGTCATGACCCGCCGCCGCCAAGGCAAAGCGCTGATGGAAATTGCGGGAGAGCTATATATGAGCAAACAATGCGTCAAAGATTTGCTCTGCGTCGCGCGCCTTTCTTCGCGTTTACGAAATGCGTTTTTTGGCGGCACAATTTCAGTTGCCCAAGCGCGCGCCTTTGCAACATTACCCCAGCAAGACACTCAAGATCAGCTCTTAATTGCGCTGGGCCCATTTGCTCAAGAGCCTGATATTTTGAAAGCCATAGAACAAGGCGAGACAGTGATTGATATGGGCGAGGATAATTTAATCGTCTTGCCCACCCGCCATGTGCCAGTAAACTTCACCCTTGCGGCCTAATTAAGCTTTTTCTTGGGCTTGGGCGCAATCGCGTCCGGCAGCGGGGCGATAGCAACGCCCTCATCCAATAGCTCTTTGGCCTCATTGGGCGTGGCTTCGCCGTAAATCGCGCGCGCATCTTTTTCGCCGTAATGAATCGCGCGCGCTTCGTCTGAAAACTGCTCGCCTACATAATCACAATTCGTCTCTATATCTTTGCGAATTTCCGCCGCCAGCGCGCCCATGGCGGCCATAGCTTTTGCCTGCTTATCGCGGCTGGCTTGCTTGCGGCGCGCTGTCGAAATATGAGGCGCCATAATCGCTTTTTCGACTTTTTTAGACCTGCAATGCGGGCAAGATATTAGCTTTTTGCTAAGCTGCACCTCATAATCAGCAGAGTTTGAAAACCACGCTTCAAACTCATGCTCACCGCCGCATATGAGATTATATTTTATCATGTGAATGTTGGGTTGTGATTCCAAGCGGAGATTTTTTGCCGTGCATCTGCTACGGCTTGAATGTCTATATCCGCCAGAATAATGCCGGGTTCATCATCATGGCTTTGCGCGGCAATTTCGCCCCAAGGGTCAATTATCATTGAGCGGCCCCATGTGGTGCGCCCATCTTCATGCGTCCCGCCTTGGGCCGGGGCTATCACAAAGCTACCCGTCTCAATGGCGCGCGCGCGCAGCAGCGTCTCCCAATGGGCCTGCCCTGTCGGCACAGTGAAAGCTGCGGGCACTGCCAAAATTTGCGCCCCATTTTGCGCATAATGTCGATAAAGCGCGCCAAAACGCAGATCATAGCAAATGGACAGGCCAAGCCCTGCCCCGTCTATCTCTGCTAGAACGGCCCGCTCGCCGCGATCATAAACATGGCTCTCGCGCCATGTCTCCTTGCGGGAGACATTAACATCAAAGAGGTGGATTTTATCATATTGCGCAGTGATAGCCCCTGACTTGCCAAAGAGATAGCTGCGATTAGCCGCCCGCCCCTCGCCTGTTTGCACAGCCAGTGACCCAATCAGCAAATCAATATTCAAGTCTTTGGCGAGCCGCGCAAAATGCGCCTCACTTTTTGCCTGCGCTGCAGGCGTTAACTGCGCAAAGAGGCGCTTAGGGGAGCGTTGTAAAATATGCGTCATTTCAGGGGTCGCGACAAAGCTCGCCCCTTGCGCCGCCGCGCGGGTAATAAGCGCCTTGGCGGCCTCAAGGTTCGCGGCAATGTCTATGCCGCTTCGCATCTGTATGGCTGCAATGCGCATCTAGGCGAGCAAGGGATCCAGACCGCCTTGCGCATCCAGCGCAAATAGATCATCGCATCCGCCAATATGCTTGTCGTCTATAAAAATTTGCGGATAAGTTCGCCCTCCGCCAGAGCGCTTTTGCATCTCCTCGCGCTTGGCCGCATTATTGGCCGCTGGAATATCAATGACGCTCACACCTTTTTTCTTAAAAAGGCCTTTTGCGCGAATACAAAAGGGGCACATCATTTTTGTGTAAATTTCAACTTTTGCCATTAGATATCCTTAAACCTTATCTGCGCTCTATTTAAGCGCTCGCGCGGCTTTTACAACACGCGATAATGTGAGCACGTCCACCCGCGCAGCTCCAGCACGCAAGAGGGTTCTACTGCACGCGATTAAGGTCGCGCCCGTCGTCATCACGTCATCAACCAAAACCACATGAGCTCCTATAAGCACTGGCTTGCTGCGCGGCCTGACGCGAAAAGCAGATTGTACATTACGCCTTCGCGCTGTGAAGGAAAGACCACCTTGGCTAGGCGTTGATTTATGGCGCATGAGGATATCCGGCGCAAACTCAGGCGCAGAAATTTTGGCTAAAGCTCGCGCCAAAAGCGCGGCTTGATTATAGCGCCTTTGCACGCGCCGTCCAATATGCAGCGGGACGGGAATAAGAAAATCCGCCTCATCCAAAAAGCGTCTTCCTGCCCGCTTCATTTGCGCCGCAAAAACAGGCAGCCCTTCAGTGCGCCCGCCATGTTTGAAGCCAAGCACCATAGAACGAGATTTATCATCATAACAAAAGGGCGCGCGCGCCATTACGTAAGGCGGGCGCTTAATAGAGCACCGCACACAAAGGGCCTTATCGCCTTCATCAAATTCAAAAGGAAAGCCGCAATGATAGCAGCAAGGCTCGTCTAAGAAATTAAGCTGCGTCCATAAATCAGTGCCCGCATTAATATCAGCCAAATCGCCCGTCAAAAGCGATTGCGGGGGTAAAATAATATCAACGCCCGCGGCAAATAAATGTCGTAGGCGCATCAGGGCTTTTCTTTCATCCAAGAAACGAGCATAGGGTGAGTATGGCAGATAATCAGGGTATTCCGCAAATCTTTGATGAAGATTTACGCGCAAAGCGTATGGCGCGGGCCCGTGCGCGCTTTGACCCTACCGCCCCGCCCTTCCTGCTCAAGCGCTGCCTTGAGGATCTCTCAGAACGGCTTATCGACATTAATCGTCAATTTGCCCGCGGGGTTTGCATTGGACCACTCGATATTACGCCACGCCTATGCAAGATATTGCCTAAGACAAAAATTCCGCAAAACTTATCCTATTACGAAAGCCTTGAGAAATTGGAGGATGGTGAGGATAAACCCGACCTGATTATCTCGCTGCTGGACATGCAAAGCCGCAATGATGTCCCCGGCCAAGTCGCACGTATGGCCAATACCTTAAGTCCTGATGGAATTTTGCTGATGGCAATCATCGGCGCTGAAAGCCTGCGCGAATTTCGTCATGCGCTATATGCTGTGGATGAGGCCATTTTGGGCGGATTAACAGCACGTATCTCGCCCATGATGACTCACCATGACGCCTCGCAGCTTCTAGCGCGTGCAGGGCTCAACCTGCCCGTCATTGATATTGATCGCTTTGCCGTAAATTATTCACGTCTTGAGAACCTGCTCTGCGATATTCGCGACATTGGCGAGAGTAATCAGCTTTACGCCCGCCGCAAGGCCCCGCTCACGCGCGCCTACCTTACCGCCTTAAACGCGCTTTTGTTTTCAGGAGAAGATCAAGATAATAGCGGGAAATTCACAGTAAGTTTTGAGATATTATGGCTTACGGGCTGGTCGCCCCATGAAAGTCAGCAAAAGCCTTTAAAACCCGGCAGCGCAAAAATGCGGCTGGCCGATGCGCTCGGGACTACCGAACATAAACTATAAGGTGAATAAAAAGCACTCTTAAAGTTTGGTGGCTAAGCAGACCTTTATTCGTCTGCAGTTGCAGTCGCAACAGTATCGGCAATTGTATCCGCTCTGCCAGACAGTTGATCACCAATGCTAGACGCCCCTGCTGCGATAGCGACGGCAATGAGCGCCGCAACGAGGCCATATTCGATCGCGGTTGCGCCTGACTCATCTTTTACAAAGCGTTTAAACATCTTTTACCCTTCAAAGCGCCGCCCTTGTTTTAAGCGGTCAGCCATTTCTCGTGCCAATGGGATATCCGCCGGCACCAAATCCAATGTTGGCAACTGGTCAGGGAAAAGCCATTTTAAGACTTGTCCTTCCTTAGGTCTTGTAAACCCATCCCATTGCCGACACAGAAAGAGCGGCATAAACAAATTAAAATCCTCATAAGCATGTGACGCGAATGAAAAGGGCTGCAAGCACCGCTCACACGGCTCAATCCCTAATTCCTCGCGAAGCTCACGAACTATCGTCTGTTCTGGCCTCTCGCCCTGTTCGATTTTACCGCCTGGGAACTCCCACTGTCCTGCATGAGCCTTGCCTTTCGGGCGCTGGCACATTAAAATCCGCCCATCCGCATCAATCAACGCACAGGCTGCAACGTATAAAATCATTTTACATGCCCTTTTAACAAAAAAACCTTAAAACCGCTCAAATAAATAGGGTTTATAAAGGCTTAACTGCGATAATCCGCGTTTATATCAATATAGCCATGAGTTAAGTCACACCCATATACCGTAAAGATACCATCACCTAAACCTATATCCACTAAGATTTTAATCTCAGAGTTTTTCATATAAGCGGCCCCGTCCAGCTCGGTATAGCTCTCCAAACGCTGGCCTTTTTCAGCTAATAAATGCGGGCCCATGGATATGGTGAGCTTATCGCGCTCGGCCGGCTCTCCCGCCTTACCAATCGCCATAATGATCCGGCCCCAATTGGCATCCTCGCCCGCAATCGCCGTTTTCACTAGCGGGGAATTAGCGATGCTCATACCGATATTTTTTGCGCTTTGATCGCTTACTGCACCCGTCACCTCTACAGTGATAAATTTCGTTATGCCTTCCCCGTCTTTGATAACTTGCATAGCCAGATCAAAAAGCACCTCTTGGAGCGCAGCTTTAAACTCGTCCAAACGCGGGTCGCCTACATCGTTAATTGTCGCATGCGCCGCCGCGCCGCTCGCGAGTAATAAGAGCGTATCAGAGGTCGAGGTATCGCTATCCACTGTAATGGCATTAAAGCTGGTTTGGGTTAGTTCTAAGAGCAAGCTTTGCAAAACGGGCTGGGCGATATCGGCATCAGTCGCTACAAAGGCTAGCATCGTCGCCATATCAGGCGCAATCATACCTGAACCTTTGGCAATGCCGTTAATAGTAATTTTTGCGCCGTCTATCTTGGCTACGGCCGTTGCCCCCTTTGGGTGCGTATCAGTCGTCATAATCGCGCGGGCTGCCGCTTCCCAGCCATCAGCATCCAAGGCCTTTTTCATCTTGGGAAATTGCGCCGTGACCTTGGACGCCTTTAAAGGCTCGCCAATCACGCCTGTCGACGCCAAGAGGATGCTCGCCTCGCTCGCGCCAAAACACTTGGCGGCTCCCTGCGCGGTCTCGTTCACGGCATCTCGGCTGGCTTGGCCGCCAAAGACATTCGCCGTGCCAGAATTAACAATAACAAGGCGCGGGCCATCCGTAGGGTTGGCGAGCGCTTTACGCGACCAATCCACTGGCGCGCCTGGGCAAAGGTTTTTCGTAAACACGCCAGCAACCTGCGTGCCTGAGCGCCCGCGCAAAACCCAAAGATCTGTGCGGCCCTTATATTTTACGCCCGCCTCGGCTGTCGCCATTTCAAAGCCCGCAAGGGGCGGGAGCACCGGAAAGCTTTCAGGGGCAAAAGGAGAAATCGGGTATTTACTCATTATCACTAGGTCCATTGGTGGCAGGTGCCGGGGCTTGCTCAGCCCCACCCGCATTAGATGGCGGGCTTACCGCCGCCCCAAATAAAAGTTTTACATCGCCTTGGGCCCGCAAATTCGTCAAAATATTTTGAATTTCATCATATGTCATAAAGTTAAAAATCTCACCGCGCATGGATTCAAAGCTGGGCTGGAGGGCGGCACGGCGTTTTTGGACTTCAACAACATGCCAGCCATATTGCGTCTTAAACGGTTTAGCCCGCGTGCCAATAGGCGTCGCAAAGATAATATCGGTAAAAGCGCTATCGAGCATGTCTTTGGTAAAATATCCAAGATCACCGCCGCGTTCTTGCGTGCCTGTATCTTTAGACAGCTCGCGCGCAAGGCTTGCAAAATCCTTGCCCGCTTCCAAATCTTTGATGACATTAATCGCCTCCTGTTCAGTGGCGAGCAAAATGTGGCGCGCCAGAATTTCATCGCCGCGGTCAATCAGACCTGATTGCTCATCATACATGCGGCGAATACTGGCTTCATTGACGGTTTCGCGTAGATGCTGCTCAACCAAAACATTGCCCAAAATACGCTCACGCGCAGCAGAGAGCCGGCGGCGTGTTTCATCATCTTGATCAAGCGAGCGGCGCAGCGCATCCAAGGCGAGCAAGCGCTGATCAATAAGCTCATCGAGGACTTGTTGAAAAATCGGCTGGCCAGGGGCGAGCGGTGAGCCCTCCTCAATCAAGCCCTTAGCCGCTGCCGTACGTTCAACGTCTGACAGATAGATTTTCGTCCCATCTATGGCGGCGACTTCAGTATCACCTAAGCGCAAAACGCCTTCGCCGAAGGGAGAATTATCCGCCACGACAAGCCTGTCTTGACAGCTCGTGGCCATAAGCGCCGTTAAAATCACAGCAATGACGCTAAATCTTATATTTTTCATGCGTTTTTAAACCTGTTTTAGGCAGTTTAATATTACGTCGATTCATTGACTTAGAGTAAGACCATCCCTAAGTCGACACAAAGCATAAGTACAAGTGTGAAGATTTTTCACCGTATCCACAGGGAGTCCCCATGATTGGGCTAGCGAAAAAGATTTTCGGGACAGAAAATGACCGGAAGCTAAAGAAATTACGCCCCATTGTGGAGCGCATTAATGGGCTAGAGGCACAATTCGAGCCGCTCACTGATGATGCGCTACGCCTTAAGACTGACGAGTTTAAAAAGCGCTATTCTAATGGCGAGAGCCTTAATGACTTGCTCCCCGAAGCTTTTGCGACAGTCCGAGAGGCGGCAAAGCGCACATTGGGCCAGCGCCATTATGATGTGCAGCTTATTGGAGGCATTACCTTGCACCGCGGCGAAATCGCCGAAATGCGCACGGGCGAAGGCAAAACGCTTGTTTCTACCCTCGCCGCCTATTTGAACGCCATAACAGGCGAAGGCGTGCATATCGTTACTGTGAATGACTATCTAGCCCGCCGCGATTCAGAATGGATGGGCCAAGTCTATAAGTTCCTCGGTCTTTCCGTTGGCTGTATCAACGACCATGACGCTTATGGTCCTGGACGAAAAAACGCCTATAATTGCGATATTACTTACGGCACGAATAATGAGTTCGGCTTTGATTATCTGCGCGATAATATGAAATATAGTCTTGAGGAAATGGCACAGCGTAGCCATGCCTATGCGATTATTGACGAGATTGACTCTATCTTGATTGACGAGGCGCGTACCCCGCTCATCATTTCAGGCCCTACCGATGATAAGTCAGATTATTACCGCACCATTGATACGATTATCCCGCTCATTGACGCAGAGGGCTATGAGCTGGACGAGAAAGCGCGCTCTGCCACCTTTAACGAAAAAGGCAATGAGCAAATTGAAGGTATTTTGCGCGAGCGCGGCCTTTTAGAAGGTGAGAGCCTTTATGATGTTGAGAACATCACCATTGTGCATCACATCAACCAAGCCCTAAAGGCCCATAAAGTTTTCACACGCGATAAAGACTATATCATAAAGGGCGATGAGATCGTTCTTATTGATGAATTTACGGGCCGCATGATGGATGGCCGCCGCCTTTCTGAAGGGTTGCACCAAGCTATTGAAGCCAAAGAACAGGTCGATATTAAGCCCGAAAACGTCACCCTGGCCTCTGTGACACTGCAAAATTATTTCCGCCTCTATAATAAGCTCTCTGGCATGACTGGAACAGCGGAAACTGAAGCCGGTGAATTTGCGGAGACTTATGAGCTTGATGTCCTCATCATTCCAACCAACCGCCCTATTCAGCGCATTGATGATGAAGATGTGCTTTATAAAACTGAGCGCGAGAAATTTACTGCTATTGTCGATGAAATCGCGCTCTGCGCCCAAAAGGGCCAGCCTATGCTAGTTGGGACCGTCTCGATTGAAAAATCCGAGGCCCTCTCTGCCTTTTTGTCCAATGTCGAGCATTTTAAAACGCGCGAGCAATATTACCTCGGTAAATGCGATACGCTTAAAGCGGGCAAAAAGCTCAGCGGGTCTGATGAAAAGCTTTTAGATCACTACCAGAAGATGGCCGAGACGATGGCCCGTTATAGAGAGAATGGCGGGGTCGAGCACCGCGTACTTAATGCCCGATTCCATGACCAAGAAGCTTCGATTGTGGCCCAAGCGGGCACGCCCAGCGCTGTCACCATTGCCACCAATATGGCTGGGCGCGGCACCGATATTCAGCTGGGCGGAAACCTTGAAATGCGCGTTGAGCAAGAAATCCCAGCTGATGCCACCCCCGCACAGCGCGCCGCGCAAGAAGAGACAATCAAAGCCGAAATTGCCGCGCTTAAAGAAAAAGCGCTGGCGGCGGGCGGGCTTTATGTTCTGGGCACAGAGCGCCATGAATCGCGCCGTATTGATAATCAGCTACGCGGGCGCACGGGCCGCCAAGGCGATCCGGGCCGCTCTAAGTTTTATCTCTCCACCGAAGATGACCTGATGCGTATTTTTGGCGGTGACCGCCTTAAAGCCATGATGGAAAATAAGCTGATGGCGTGGGAAGAAGGCGATGAGCTGACCAACCGCTTTATGACAAAGGCCGTTGAGCGCGCGCAAGTACGCGTGGAAACGCGAAATTTTGATATTCGTAAGAACCTGCTCAAATATGATGATGTGATGAATAATCAGCGCAAAACCATTTTTGAACAACGTATGGAATTCATGACCGATGATGATGTCTCAGACGTTATCGAAGATTTCCGCCATCAAGTCTGCGAAGACCTGATTGAAACCTATGTCCCGAAAAAGGCCTATGCCGAGCAATGGGATATTGACGGACTTACTGAGGCCGCCAAGCAGACATTGGCCATGGAAATTCCTTTTGCCACATGGGCCGCCGAAGAAGGTATTGCCGATGAGGAAATGCTCGCCAAGCTTAAATCCGCCACAGATGATGCCTTTGTGCAGCTAACTGACGGGATTGATAGCGGCGAGAGGGCTCGCGCTGAAAAGCAGCTTCTTTTACAAGTCATCGACCAAAATTGGCGCGAGCATCTTCAGCAGCTCGACGCGCTTAAATCCGTTATCGGCATGCGGGCTTATGGCCAGCGCGACCCACTCAATGAATATAAGTCAGAAGCCTTTACCCTCTTTGATAATCTCCTCACAGATTTGCGCGAAGGCGTAACCAAAGCCGTCACGCGCCTGCTGATTAATGTGCAAATGCAGCGCCAGCAAGAACAGACGCAAGCGCTGCAAGCCGCCCAAGCTGGGGCCCGCGCGCCTATGGATATGATGGGGCCGTCTGGCGGAGCGCCTGCAAGCGCAGCCCCCACAAGCGGCGCACCTGAAGGCGAGCTAACCGCGAAGCAGCTTAAAGGCATTACGCGTAATAGCGCCTGCCCCTGCGGCTCTGGCCAAAAATATAAGCATTGCCACGGCAAAGCCGCCTAAAACGCAAGTCAAAGACATTATTTATGATATGCTGTAAAGGCCTCTATTTAGGGGCCTTTATTTTTATGGTGCAAAAATATCACGCCCCAGTTTTAAGCGTAAATACCGCCTAAAAACCTCACTTTGCACCGCGGCGCATCATTTTTCAGCAAAAGCGCCCATATCTGCATCGCGCAGCTCTGAAACCTGCTTAAATAGCGATTTATCATCGCCCAGCCGCGCCCACAGCCCTATTGCGAGCTCATGAATTTCATGCCTCTTTCCAAAAGGGATGGGGAAAATAAAACGGAGACAAACATGAAAAAGCTACTTTTAGCAACCGCCACATTGGCCCTCACATCAGCAGCACCTTTGGCTGCACACGCCGGAGACATCAGCGTCTCAACTTCAATTGACTATGTAAGCGAATATGTATTCCGCGGTACTACACTTGGCGAATCCGCTATTCAGCCAGGCGTAGAAGTATCTGTTGGTGACTTCACTGTCGGCGCATGGGTGTCTACAGGACTAGGTGAAACATCAGTGTTCGCAGGAGACGAAGTTGACCTCTATGCAAGTTATGGCTTTGCGTTATCAGATGTAATCAGCGGTAGCGCAGGCATTACATATTATCACTACCCACAAGGCGGCGGTCTATTTTCTACAAATGGCGGCGATTCTGGATCATATGAAGTGTTCGCAGGCCTCGGTTTCGACACAATCTTGGCCCCGGCTGTTACAGCTTATTATGACCTTACATTTGAATCATTCACTCTAACAGGTGACCTTGGACACAGCTTCCCAGT
>CALKIX010000033.1 GCA_937995665.1 uncultured Hellea sp.
ACAAAGTTAGACACAAATTATTATGGGAGGCCAATATGAGGCTTGCAGTTTGCACATTATCAGCGGTTTTATTGTCAGGTTGTTCTTGGCTTGGTGGGAGCTCGAGTAGCTCTAATGGTTACGGTATTAATGGAATGTCATCAGGCGGAGCCTATGATGTAAATTGTGCACCTGGATATGCAGGCTACAGCGCAGGTCAATATGGCGGCGGATTTGGTGTCGGTGCCGGAGCAGGTGCTTGCGGCCCTGAAGGTGCTTACGGCGTTGCTAATGGCTATGGCGCGGGCGCAGGTTATGGCGCAGGTGCTGGCTACGGGACGGGCGCAGGTTATGGCGCAGGTGCTGGGTACGGGACGGGCGCAGGTTATGGCGCAGGTGCTGGATACGGGACGGGCGCAGGTTATGGCGCAGGTGCTGGATACGGCCTCGGTGCTGGATATGGCGGCGCGGCATTAGCGGCGAACGGAATTGGCGCAGGTGGATTTGGCGCAGGTGGATTTGGCGCAAATGGATTTGGTGCTGGCGGCCCAGGCAGCTTCGGCCCAGGTGGTTTTGGTGCTGGAGGCTTTGGGCCGGGCGCGGGGGCTGGTCTTGGCGGCGCGACTGTTCTTGGGGCTAACGCACCTTTTGGAGTTAATGCAGGAACGAATGTCGTTGGAACACAATTTGCGAATGGTCAATTTGTTCAAGGTGCTGGCGTACAGACAGTACAAGGCGCGCCGGTTTATGTCCCGCAGCCTTATCCCGCATATTATGGCGTACCGCAGCTTCGCGGCGTAAGTGCAGCCGCCCCATTAGGTTTCGGCCTTTCATTGGGAACTCAGGCACCTCTTGGCGGCGATATCTTTACAGCCAAAGACCCCGGTATCGCGCTGGGAAGTACAACGGTAAATACAGGCGGTTCAGACGGCATTAGTTATGGTGACGCTTTCGAAACAGCCATCACGGTTGGCGGTACGGCTGAATATGATATTTCGCGCAATACAACTGTCTTAGGTGGCGTGAGCTATACGAAGGCTAATGGCGATACAGCTGAAGGCTATCAAAGCGTAGATGCGCGCTCACCTGGCGTGTTGGAAGACATTGATGCTTCGTTCTCAGATCTTGAATTGCTAACACTTGAAGGCGGCGTTCGCCAATATGTAGGAAACAACCCATCGTTTCGACCTTATGTAGGCGCGACGGGGGGCTTTACATATAATGACTCAATTGACCTTCAGCGCCACTATAGTTCAGATGGCGTGGCCTATGATGCAGCCGCCTTTGAATATGCTGAAAAGGGATGGAACCCCACCGCAGCGGCCTTGGCGGGTGTAGAAATGGCCGTCGGCCCACGCACATCAATTGGTCTTGAGTCTGGTATTCGCTGGCGCGATAGTATCGATACAGTCGCAGAATCAGAAGATAGCTGGTCAATCCCAGTCTCCCTACGCGGACGTGTTGCATTCTAATTAAATAGAAATTAACTATAAATAAAAAAACCCGGGCCTTGTGTCCGGGTTTTTCTATTTATTTAGCACTTTTTGCTAGTCACGTTCCCAATAAAACGCGTTGGCCTGCGTCTTGCAATGTCTGGGTTTAAATATTGAACCCACGGCATTTGTGCCAATTCGTAACATTAGGGAATGGGAATATGCGTATTTTATTTTTAAGCACAGCTGCGATTGCTTTATCAGGCTGTTCGTGGCTTGGATTAGGCAACAACAATCATCAACAGAGCTATAACAGCTATAAGAAACAAGGTGGTCAATATGCTAAGCAGGCATATAGCGCTCCGACATCAAGCTGCACGAGTGGCAATTGCCTGAGCCGCTGGAATGTTGAAGCGGCCGTAGGTCCTGAATTTAGTGTTGGCGGTGGCCGCGCGATTACAGGTGATTTCACAAGCCCCCTCGCAAATACAGATATCAACACAATTGATATGGATGATGCCTATAGTACGGGATATCGCGCCGAGCTTGGCGGTTCTTACGCCGTATCGCCAAACCGTAAATTTATCGGCAATGTTTTTTATTCAGAAGCTGAAGGTGAGGACAATCTGAATCTTGGCACATTGAACGGTGATCAATTGACAGGCAATCTATCAGATTACAAATCTTACGGTGCTGAACTTGGCCTGCGCCAATATTTCAATCCCGTCAGAGCGCCGCTTGTAAAGAGTATTCGTCCTTATGTTCAGGGCCGTGTCGGTCTTACGCGCGTTGGCGGTATTGATCTTGAAAACACGACTTTGGCCGGTGTTGCCAATCCTGCTACCAATGCTGCTTTCTTTGATAGCGCTTGGGTGGGCTCTGCCTCGGGGACTATCGGTGTTGAAACACCGCTCACCCGATACTCAACAATCGCTTTAGAAACAGGCTTACGTTATGTACAAGAGCCCGGGGGTGACAATAGCGTGCTCGGCGGAGGCCCTTTGGCGGGTATCAACCAAGGCGGCGGCAGAACGACTGTCCCGCTAATGCTGCGCGGACGTTATCGCTTCTAGTCTTAGCAAGATGAAATAGAAAACCCCGCTTTAAATGGCGGGGTTTTTTTATGGGTGGTCTTAAGGGCGTGCGCGCTCTTCAAAAATCCAGCGTTCAATCTGTTCTTCAAGTATATCAAGTGGGATGCCGCCATTTTTAAGCACCGCATCATGGAAGCGGCGAATATCAAATCTTTCGCCTAAGGCCGCGCTCGCGCGCTCACGCAGTTCAATAATTTTGAGTTCGCCGATTTTATAACTTAAGGCTTGCCCAGGCCAGCTTATATAGCGCTCAACCTCGGTTTTGATATTGCGGGGCGAGAGTGCCGAGTTTTCAAAGAAACAGGCTTCGGCTTGTTCTCGGCTCCAGCCCATCCAGTGCAGCCCCGTATCCACAACAAGGCGGCAAGCCCGCCACATCTCATAGCTGAGCTGCCCAAATTTTTCGTAAGGTGTTTTATAAAGGCCCATCTCGCCGGCGAGTTTTTCCGCATAAAGTCCCCAGCCTTCGCCAAAGGCATTAGGGTAGAGATTTTGGCGAAACCGCGAGACATTTTTAAGCTCTTGTCCAATAGCGATTTGGTGGTGATGTCCTGGTACACCTTCATGCGCAGTAAGGGCAGGAAGATTATAAAGCGGGCGCTGCTTGAGATCATATGTATTAACGACATAATTGCCCGCGCGGTTTTGCTCGGGGCTCCCGCTCCAATAACGCCCCGTCGTGTAAGTGGGCGCAATTTCGTCAGGCACCTTTATGACGCCGTAAGGCAGGCGGGGGAGTGTTTCGAAAAACTCAGGCATTTTGCCGTCAAGCTGCTTAGCCAGCCACGCAGCTTCTTTGAGAAGCTGTTCTTCGGATGTGGCATAAAATTGCGGATCCGTACGCAAGAAATTGAGAAAATCAGAAAAGCTACCTTGGAAATCACTCTCGGATATAATGGTATCCATCTCAGAGCGGATACGCGCCACTTCGCGCAGGCCAATGGCATGAACTTCATCGGGCGTGACGTCCAATGTTGTGAAAAAGCGTACAAGGGCGCGGTAATAAGCGCGGCCTTCCTCGCTCGACCCAATCCCAGCGCTATTACGGGCTTTGGGCTTATATTCATTTTTCAGAAATTTGGTGAGGTCTTTATAGGCTGGAATAACGGCACCCGTGATAGAGGCCTTGCCGAGGGCGTATAGCCTGTCTTGTTCTTCTTGAGTAAAACTATCCGGGTAGCTTTTAAAGGGCTCAAAAAAGATATGATCTTCGGCTTTGCCTTGGCTAAGCTTTGTGCTCATTTCAATTATTCCCGGCAGGATTTCTTGTGAAGCTGTAAAACCTGTCTTAATACCGCGCCGCATATTAGCTTTATGCTGGGCAAAATAGCGAGAAAGCTGGGTCAGCCGCGCCGCATAGGCTTCATAATCATCAGGCGTCTCAAATTTTGTTTGGCGCGAGATGTAACTCATCTCATTAAAAAAGCCGCTATCATTTGTAAAAGGAATACGCCCCGCATCGAAAGGGGACATACGTTGGCGCTGCTTGAGCACAAAGCCAAGCAGGTCATAATTTAGCCGCGCCTCGCGCGACATAGCTTGGGCAGAGAGCGCGGCATGACGGCGCAAAAATTCTGTCGTGATTTTCTGGCCGTTTTCAATAGCCAGCGGCGTGACATTAGGGAGTTGTCTTAGGGCCTCTCGGTCACCGTCTTGGCCTGCAGCAATCGGATTACCGGAAATTTCATTGGCTTCGAAATCCGCGATGAGTTTTTCAAGGCTATCCTCAATCTGGCATTCTCTGATACCGTCGACAAGGATAACCGTTCCGCCTTGGCAGAATATATCTTGTGCAATGGCCTGCGGGGTGAGCCCGAGGGCAGGAATCGCCATTGCCAATGCAGTAAAAGTTATATGTTGGAATCGTACCATTTCGGCTTTCATTTAACGCAATATCGCCTTTAAGCCTCTCTCGCGCGAACAACAAGCGCTATTGTGAAGATTTGCGGCCTAAGGGTTAGTATCGCCTATGGGGTTTAAGCTCTTATGGCCTCAAATTTTTCCCAGATCTGCCGTGCTATTCGCTCAGTTTCATTAAGCGGTTCATAGGGCTCGGCGGCGGGGTTATTGTCAAATGCGCGCATATTTACTCTTTTAGACAAAGACTTATATAGCGCTTCGAACTTTCCGTTCGCCCCTTCCATGGGAAGTGTGAAAAGGGGTTTTCCCGTACTTGCCGCCTCGGTGAGCATATTGGTGCTCTCTTGGGTGACGAGAAGAATATCTGATAGCTCTAAAAAGGCGAAATAGGGATTGGCCATATCAGGCGCATCTTCTGGGTTATAAAACCAGATATTCTCGTGCTGCTCGGTGAGGGCGCGCCAGCGCGCAATGGCCGGCTTGGGCGTGCGGCGAGACGTGGTGACCACAAGACTATAGCCTTGGGTCAGTAGGTTCTGGGCGGCATATATATGGGCCTCGCACATGGCCTGTGTTAATTTATGGCGTTTAGAATTCCCGCCAATTAGTAGACCTGCGCGCGGGGCGGGGAGTTTTTCAGTCAGCTCTGAAAAAGGCGCTCTTGCGTCTTTTAAAACCTTTGGCGTGATGCGGTGGGGGGCGCCAATCATGGAAAGACAATTAGGCGCGCTCAGCCCATCATGCTCTGGCGCAATGACCAGATCAAAGCGTGCAGGATTAATTTTAGGGTCTTGAATATAGACTGTGAAAATATCAGCTCGCGCACGTTTTAAAGCCAGAAGCGGGGCAATTGCCGCGCGGCCGCAGCCAATGGCGATATCCGCCTTTTGCATAATTCCGTAATGCGCGCTCTGTTTGCGTAGACGATATTGCCAGAGCGGGTGCAGGGCAGAAAAAAGCCTTGCCCGTTTAACCTCATGGATATTTAGCGCGCAGGGTCGTAGGTGGGCAAGCGCTTCGGTAAGACCTAAGGCTTGATTTTGAATCCCGCGGCGCCCGTCACTTATGACCAAGGCTTGCAGCGGGGGACGCGGCATTAGCTATAGGTAACTTCGAGAATTTCGTAGCCTTTAGAGCCGCCCGGCGCGATAACTTCGAACACATCGCCGACTTCTTTTGAAATCATCGCGCGCGCTATGGGGGAGGTGATAGAGACTTTTCCATCTTTAACGCTGGCCTCATCTTCGCCCACGATTTGGTAAGTGCTTTCCTCATCCGTATCCTCATTGACGATTTTGACAATCGCGCCAAATTTGACCGTATCGCCTGACATTTTTGAGGTATCAATGACTTGGGCCAGCGAGAGCTTGGATTCTAGCTCTTGAATCCGGCCTTCAATAAAGCCCTGCTTTTCTTTGGCCGCGTGATATTCGGCATTTTCTGACAGATCTCCATGCTCACGCGCGACCGAAATAGCATTGATAATATAGGGGCGTTCGACAGACTTTAGCTGCTTTAGCTCGGCCTCGAGCGCAGCATGACCCCCGACTGTCATTGGATATTTTTGCATAATATGTCTTCTCAAAAATTCTTAAGCCGCGAGCAGATAAGGAATTTCGCTCGCGGGTCAAGAGGATAAAGCTATTTGGCAAGCGCAAGGGCTGTTACAACTTAGCCTTTTTGCTCATTTCTTTATTTATAGAGGTGAAAGTCCTGCAAAAAGGTAAATCCAGTGCCTTAGCCAGCGGCAATGGATTGTAAGCTTTCAACCGCATAATCCCCCTTATCCAAGGACTTAATCGCCTCAACAACGGCGCGGGCAGCAGCGGCCGTTGTGAAGTAAGGAATTTTTTGCGTTAGCGCCGTGCGGCGCAGCGAGAAACTATCTTGCAAGGATTGCTTACCGCTTGTCGTGTTAAAGACAATCTGCACTTCATCGTTCTTCATTGCGTCGATAATATTAGGGCGGCCCTCGTGATATTTCTTCACATATTCGACGTCTAGGCCTTGCTCGCGGAGATATTTTGTCGTCCCGCCCGTGGCGATAATCGTAAAACCAAGATTGATGAGGTCTTTGGCAAGTTCTGCCATAAGCGGCTTATGCGCCTCGCGCACGGATATAAAGACCTTACCGCTTGAGGGCAGGTTGACCCCTGCGCCCAGCTGGCTTTTCGCAAAGGCCATGCCGAAGTTTTCGGCCAATCCCATAACTTCGCCCGTCGAGCGCATTTCGGGGCCAAGTATCGTATCCACACCCGGGAAACGGGCAAAGGGGAAGACCGCTTCTTTAACCGCAATATGTTTTTGCGGTTTTACGGAGAGATCAAATTCTGAAAGCTTCACGCCCGCCATAACTTTGGCGGCTATATTGGCGACGGGCTGGCCAATGGCTTTAGCGACAAACGGCACAGTTCGAGAGGCGCGTGGGTTCACTTCGATAAGGTAAACGACGTCATCCTTGACAGCGAATTGCGTGTTCATCAACCCGACCACGCCAAGCTCTAGGGCCAGCAAAGTGGCTTGGCGGCCAAGCTCAGCTACGATGTCATCCGATAAAGTATAAGGCGGAAGTGAGCAGGCGCTATCGCCGGAATGCACGCCGGCTTCTTCGATGTGCTCCATGATGCCTGCGACATAGACTTCTTCTCCGTCGCAAATCACGTCGACATCAACTTCAACGGCATTGCGAAGATATTGGTCGATAAGAAGCGGGGATTTGCCTGAGACTTTCACGGCTTCAGTAATGTAGCGCTTAAGCTCGGCATCATTATCAACGATTTCCATGCCGCGCCCGCCCAGCACGTTAGAGGGACGAAGGACAAGCGGATAGCCCACAGTTTTGGAGGCCTCGGCCGCTTCTTTGGCATTACGCGCAATGGCGTTATTGGGCTGTTTTAAGCCAAGCTTTTCAACCAGCGCCTTAAAGCGCTCACGGTCTTCGGCGCGGTCTAGCGCGTCGCGCTTCGTACCTAATAGCGGGATCCCGTTTTCTTCCAAAGCCTGCGCGAGCTTAAGCGGGGTTTGTCCACCAAATTGCACAATAACGCCTTTGAGTGCGCCTTTTTCCTGCTCGGTCATAATCAGCTCGAGAACATCTTCCTCAGTTAACGGTTCGAAATAAAGGCGGTCAGAGGTATCGTAATCGGTCGAGACGGTTTCTGGGTTACAATTCACCATGATGGATTCGATATTCATATCGCCCATGGCATAAGCCGCATGACAGCAGCAATAATCAAATTCAATCCCTTGGCCGATACGGTTGGGCCCGCCGCCGAGGATAATGACTTTATCGCGGTCTGAGACGCGGGCTTCATCATCAACCTTGCCGTCAAAACTAGGCACTTCATAGGTTGAATACATATAAGGCGTCTTGGCTTTAAATTCTGCCGCGCAAGTATCCACGCGCTTATAGACGGGACGCACGCCCGCTTTGCGGCGTGCCTCTCGCACGGCCTTTTCGCTTTTGCTGGTCAGCTCAGCAATACGGGCATCGGCGAAGCCTTCGGATTTAATCGCGCGCCATTCCTCGGCCGTTTTCGGCAGGCCATTTTCTCTTAGCCAGCTTTCAGCTTTGACGATGGCTTCAATCTGGCGCAAGAACCACGGATCAATCGAGGTATATTGGAAGATTTTTTCCATGGTAAAGCCTTGGCGGAAGGCCTGAGCAATGACGAGCAGGCGGTCTGGCGCGAGGATAGCGAGCCGCGCTTTCATCGCATTTTTAAGCTCATCGGCATCCATTTCGCCCGTCGGGTCAATCACGATTTCATTTAAGCCCGTTAGGTCAGTTTCCAAAGAGCGCAGGGCTTTTTGCAGGCTTTCAGCAAAGGTCCGGCCAATGGCCATGGCTTCGCCTACAGAGCGCATGGCCGTGGTTAGCACGGGCTCTGCGCCGGGGAATTTTTCAAAGGCAAAGCGCGGTATTTTTGTCACGACATAATCAATGGAGGGTTCAAACGCGGCGGGCGTTGCCCCTGTAATATCATTATCAAGCTCATCGAGTGTATAGCCTACGGCGAGCTTGGCCGCGATTTTCGCAATCGGGAAGCCTGTGGCTTTGGACGCCAGAGCGGATGAGCGCGACACGCGCGGGTTCATCTCAATGACAACCATACGGCCATCTTTGGGGTTAAGGCCAAATTGCACATTAGAGCCGCCCGTCTCAACGCCGATTTCGCGCAGCACCGCGATCGAGGCATCGCGCATGATTTGATATTCTTTATCCGTAAGGGTCAAAGCAGGGGCTACTGTAATTGAATCGCCCGTATGCACGCCCATCGGGTCAATATTCTCAATCGCGCAAATGATGATGCAGTTATCGTCTTTGTCGCGCACAACCTCCATCTCATATTCTTTCCAGCCCAAAAGGCTCTCATCAACGAGTACTTCATTGGTGGGGGAGGCGGAAAGGCCAGAGCGAACAATCTCTTCAAATTCTTCAAGGTTATACGCAATACCGCCGCCTGTGCCGCCCATCGTAAAGGCGGGACGAATAATAGCGGGAAGACCTGTTTCTGGCAATTTGCGCACGGCTTCGGCGACGCCTTCAGCAATGTTGGCTTCGCCGTTTTCATTGACGGGCGCGGTGATAATTGTGGCGCGCGGATTTTCAAGACCGATTTTCGTCATCGCCTTAGCAAAGCGGTCGCGGCTCTCGGCCTTATCAATCACGTCAGCTTTGGCGCCAATCATCTCAACGCCATATTTCTCAAGCACGCCCATTTCTTCGAGCGCTAGCGCTGTATTGAGCGCAGTTTGCCCGCCCATGGTTGGGAGAAGGGCATCTGGCTTTTCAATGGCGATAATTTTTTCGACAAATTCAGGCGTGATCGGCTCAATATAGGTGGCGTCCGCCATGCCCGGGTCGGTCATGATTGTCGCGGGGTTAGAGTTTACCAAAATGACGCGGTAGCCTTCATCTTTAAGCGCTTTACAGGCCTGAACTCCTGAATAATCAAACTCACACGCCTGACCAATAATAATGGGGCCGGCTCCGATAATAAGGATAGAGGAAATATCGGTTCTTTTTGGCATAAAACTCGACCTTTACTAGGTATTTTGACAAAATAATCTGGCGCAAAAACCAAATTGCCCCCCTTTAATGAAAGCGCGGGGCAGATACAAGAGCAGGGTTACATCTCTGTGCATTTTTTTGGGGTTAACAGCCTTCATAGTAAAGAACATGAATTTTATTGCTGCGCGCATCATAAACAGCGGTTTCGCTATAGTAAGCTGATCGATTAATCGTGATGAGGGGCGCGTTTGCATCGCGTAAAGCGTCAAGCGCTTGATCTGATAGTCCGCTATGGGGCAGCTCTTCGGTAAAACGTTCATGGAGATAGTTGGCCATTTCGCATTCCAAGGCCGCCGTTTCGTCTTCGTCTTTAGGCCTACCATCCGCGTCCACGCAATTTTTGCCGTAATCAATTTCTTCCATCAAACTTTTCAATGTAAGATGAGGATAATAATCTTTACGGCCAGAGAGGGAACTGACTGTAGCCCCTATAGCGAAGCCGAGATGTTTTTCACAATCGGTCAAAACCTCAATGTAGGTTTCATCGTAATATTTCCCCCCGCCGCCAAGGTCGATTTCTGTCCCATTTTCTAAGATGATGGATAGCTGCCCCGTTGGGAACCCTTCATCGGAGTCTTTCGTGAGCTTAGTGCGCAAGATAACCTCTTGATTCATCGCGTCCCAGCGCAATCGCCGTTCATCATTTATATCACAGCGCATATCCGCAAGCGCTATGCTCGCAGCCTCAAAATAATCATCCTGATTGTCCTGCGCAAAAGAGGGGGCTGCGGCGCAAAATAGGGCGAAGGTTAGTAAGCTAATCTTTGTCATAAGCAGATAATACCACCTATATACATTTTATTTGTGTCCAAACGGTGTTAAGAGGGGCTTATTTTCATGTATTCTTATCGGGTACATTACGCAATTTAAAGGGTGTAAAATGGTTTACCGGACGATGAATAGGGGCAGTGCTGTTCGCCGGCGCGGCGGGTTTCGCTGGCAAATCATGCTGCTCTTTGCCATAGGCGCGGCCGTTTATTATTTCGCCAATCAGGAAACCGTGCCTTATACGGGCCGTAAGCAGCTTCGCACAATGGATGTGGATGCCGAGATGCAGCTGGGCCTTGATAGTTACAGACAAATTCTTAGCGATAATAAAGTTGTGCAAAGCGGGCCTGTTGTCGATGCGGTCAACGCTATTGGCGCCAAAATTGCGCGCGCGGCCTCGGATTCTGATCCGGGATTTCAATGGGCGTTTAATGTCATCGAGTCAGACCAAGTGAATGCCTTTGCGCTGCCGGGCGGCTATACGGCGGTTTATACGGGCATTATTCCAGTGGCTGAAAATGAAGACGGACTTGCCGTAATTATGGGCCACGAAGTTGCCCATGCCATGGCCCATCATGGGGCTGAGCGTATGGCGCAGCAAAATATGCAGCGCATTGTCGGGGCGGGCGTCTCACTGGGCGCTGGCGGCATGGATTACGGCGCGCAGCGCGCCGTGATGGGGGTCTTTGGCGGGATTAGCCAATATGGCGTGGCCTTGCCTTTTTCGCGCAAGCACGAAACTGAAGCCGATTATATCGGGTTGATCCTTGTTGCGCGCGCCTGTTATGACCCGCGCGAAGCGCCCCGGCTTTGGGAGCGTATGGCGGCGGCAGGCGGGGCATCTCCGCCCGAGTTTCAAAGTACTCACCCCGCGCCTGAAACTCGCATTGCAGACTTTAACGCTTGGATGCCCGAGGCGATTGAAATTTATAATCAATCCTGCCCCAATAAAATAAGGTAATTTATGAGCGATCTTGTTCTTGTCACGGGCCTGTCAGGCTTTATCGCGTCGCATGTAGCCGCCCAGCTTTTAGCCAAAGGCTATAGCGTTCGCGGCACTGTGCGCAACAAAGCCAAGGGGCAAAAGATTGTCGATAAGCTTGCCGCCCATGGTACGGATGTGTCCAAGCTTGATCTGGTCGAAGCTGATCTGGGCAGCGATAGCGGCTGGGAAGCGGCTGTCCAAGATTGCCGCTATATCCAGCATATTGCCTCGCCTTTCCCGCTCGAGGCGCCAAGTAATCGTGAGGCCCTCGTCCCTGAAGCGCGTGCGGGGGCTATGCGCGTGATTGAACATGGCCTTGGTGCAGGCGCAGAGCGTATTGTGATGACGTCTTCTATGCTCGCCATGACGGGGCAAAAGGGCGCGCGAGGCAAGATAACCATCACGGAGAAAGACTGGTCTGACCCTGAGTGGAAACCACTTCAGGCATATGCCGTTTCTAAAACCCGCGCCGAGCTTTCGGCTTGGGCTTATGTTGAGAAACAGTCCCAGACTGAGCGCACGCGGCTGACAGTTGTCAATCCCGGCCTTGTTTGCGGGCCTGATACTTACGGTAATGGCGGGGCATCTTTGGAGTTGATTCAAGGCTTGATGAGGGGTGAATTGCCCAAAGTTCCAAAAGTTGCGTTTCCTATTGTTGATGTGCGTGACTGCGCCGCGATACATGTGGCGGCCATGACGTCAAAGCCCGCGGGCGGGCGGCGGCTCATGGCGACGGGACAAACGCTTTGGATAAAGGATATTGCACAGATACTCGCCGCTGCTTATCCCAAAGCCAAATTGCCAAAGGGAGAGCTCCCCAACTTTATGGTCAAGCTGGTCGCTCTTTTTGATGACCGCCTTAAAAGCATTGTACCTGACCTTGGAAAATTCTACGACGCCGATAGTGGCTATGTGACGACCATGACCCAAGTCATGCCGCGCCCTGCCAAGGAAGCTATCCTAGCCTCGGCCAAGTCAATGATTGCGAACGGGTCTATTAAATTGGGCTAAGCCCCAATTTACAGCGCGTTGGCAAATCTTTCAAAGAGATAGAAACTATCTTGCGGGCCGGGGCTCGCTTCTGGGTGATGCTGGACTGAAAAGACTGGTTTGCCTTTAAGCTGAATACCGCAATTTGTGCCGTCAAACAGGCTGACATGCGTTTCTTCGACATTATCGGGCAGGCTGCCTTGGTCGACCGCAAAGCCGTGATTCATCGACACGATTTCAACTTTATTGGTTGTGTGATCTTTAACAGGATGGTTCGCGCCGTGATGGCCTTGTTCCATTTTTACCGTTTTTGCGCCCAAAGCAAGGGCGAGCATTTGGTGACCAAGGCAGATGCCAAGAATAGGCTTATCCGCTGCGATAATCTCTTGAATGACAGGGATGGCATATTCACCCGTAGCGGCGGGATCGCCGGGCCCATTTGAAAGGACAACCCCGTCGGGGTTAAGGGCGAGAATATCTTTAGCAGGCGTTGTCGCAGGCACAACGGTGACCCGCATGCCTACAGAGACAAGATTGCGCAAGATGTTGCGCTTAACGCCGTAATCAATCACGACAACGGATTTAAGGCCCGTTTTATCTTCATGTCCATCTGGCCAAACCCAACGGGCTTCTTTCCAATCAAAGGGCTCTTGAGTGCCGACTGTTTTGGACAGATCAGCGCCCACAAGGCCGTTCCAGCTTTGAGCTTGCTGGGTCAGGGCTTCAATATCAAATTTACCATCTGGTGCGTGGGCAATGACGCCGTTTGGCATACCATTGTCACGGATAAAGGCGGTCAGTGCGCGCGTATCCACGCCAGACAGGCCAATAATGCCGCGCGATTCCAGCCAGTCACCAAGCTCGGCCTCTGAGCGCCAATTAGAAGCTGGCGTGACTTGAGCTTTAAAAATGGCGCCCCGCGCGGCTTTTTCTGCGCGCTCTGTTGAGGCTTCCTCATCTTCAATAGTCGTGCCTGTATTTCCGATATGTGGGAAGGTGAAACAGACAATCTGATCAGCATATGACGGGTCGGTCAGGATTTCCTGATAGCCCGTTATCGCCGTGTTAAAGCACACTTCGCCGACGGCTGAGCCGGTCGCGCCATAGCCCATACCGTAAAGCGCTTGCCCATTGGCAAGGACTAAGACACCCGTAAATTTATCATTTATTACTTGATTTTCAGTTTTGAGACTCATAAATCCCCGACTTCGCTTTGTTTCAAGCCCGTGAAAGATAGTTTTGCGGTGTTTATTTGCGTAGCGAGCAGGATTCAAGTGTTAATATGACTTCGTTTGGTTTTGTTGCCAAAAAGGTCTATATAAGCGCTTAATAACTGACTATAAACAGTGCATGGGGCAACTGTATCTACTGTAGCGGTGCTCAATCATGACGGCGCTGACAAGAGAAGGACACAGAATGACCTTACGTGATTCTATTGCAGACCGAACAAAGCTGGCTATGCGGGAGAAAGACTCGCTACGGCTTTCCACGCTGCGTCTCATGTCCGCTGCGATTAAAGACCGCGATATTGCCGCAAGATCAGAAGATCGCTGCGAAGGTATTGATGATAGCGAAATTATGTCCCTGCTCGTTAAGATGGTCAAACAGCGCGAGGAAAGCGCAAAGACCTATGCAGAAAATGGCCGCCCAGAGCTGGCCGAGCGCGAGCGTGTTGAAATAGAGATTGTGCGCGAATTTATGCCAACCGCTCTGTCCGAAGAAGAAATGAGCGATGTGATTGCTAAGATTGTCGAAGAGACAGACGCCACGGGCCTTAAAGATATGGGCAAAATTATGGGCCGGCTAAAAACAGAATATGCGGGCCGCATTGACATGGGTAAGGCGGGCGCGCTCGTTAAAGGTCATTTGGCGGGATAACCGATAGCTAAAACCAACAATAAAAAACCCAGAGCTTTCACTCTGGGTTTTTTTGTACGGTCTTAAAGCTGAATGACATTAGTCGCGAAGCAGCTCATTCACGCCTGTTTTAGAGCGTGTCTTGGCATCAACCGTTTTCACGATCACCGCGCAAGCGAGGCTGTGGCTGCCGTCTTTGCTTGGAATATTGCCGGGCACGACCACAGAATAGGCTGGCACTTCACCATAGCTAAATTCGCCCGTCGCGCGGTTGAAGATTTTAGTCGATTGCGAGAGGAACACGCCCATAGCAAGCACAGCGCCTTCGCGGACAATCACGCCTTCGGCCACTTCGGAACGCGCGCCGATAAAGCAGTTATCTTCGATGATGGTTGGATTGGCTTGAAGCGGCTCTAAAACACCGCCAATGCCAACGCCGCCAGATAGGTGACAGTTTTTACCGATTTGCGCGCAAGAGCCCACAGTTGTCCATGTATCCACCATTGTGCCTTCATCGACATAGGCGCCAATATTGACATAGCTTGGCATAAGTACGGCATTAGGCGCGATATAGGCCCCGCGGCGCACGGCGCAATTTGGCACGGCGCGCAGGCCTGCCTTTTGAAACTCAGCTTCACCCCAGCCTTCGAATTTTGACGGGACTTTATCCCACCAGTTTCCGCCATTTGGCCCGCCACTCATAATGCCATTAGCATGAAGACGGAAGCCGAGAAGGACGGCCTTTTTGAGCCATTGATGCGTAATCCACTCGCCGCTCTCTTGTCTTTCAGACACGCGCATCTGCCCGCTATCAAGGGCTAAGATAGCCGTCTCAACCGCGTCGCGATATTCGCCCTTTGTGTCGGGCGTTAATGCGCCGCGGTCGTCCCAAGCAGCATTTACAGAAGTTTCAAGAGCAGCAATTGTCATGGTCATATCCTTTTTAGTCGCGGGCAACATAGAGCGGCGCGGGGGCAGGTCAATACTCAATTTGCGCGTTTTAAGCGCTCGAGCGTGACATGGAGCACTTCGAGAAATTTTGAACGGTCACGCTGGGTAAAGGGGGCCGGCCCGCCAATATTAGGCATATCCGCGCCCGCGCGCAGATCGGCCATAATGGCGCGCGTGGCAATGGCCCCGCCAATGGAGTCTTTCGTAAAAGCCTTGCCTGTTGGCGCGAGCACTTGGGCGTCTTTAAGCAAGCAGCGCTCGGCCAGCAATATATCAGAGGTAATAACAATTGAGAGGCCATCGCAATTCTCTGCAATGTAATCATCTGCCGCGTCAAAACTATCGGAAACCGCAATGAAGTTAATCAAGGGCTCACGGGGTACACGCAGAAAGGCATTGCTCACGACCGTTACGGGCACATTATGGCGGCGCGCGACTTTGTAGCATTCCTCGCGTACGGGGCAAGCATCGGCATCGATAAAGATTCTCATCTTATATCCCTGCCACAATCAAGGCCAAAATAATAGACCAACTCTGGCTTGCGCGCGGCCCGCTCTTAGGCTTTAGTCGGCCTATGAGAGCTGCTATTATGACAGGCCTTGCTTGTGTCCTTATGGGCTGCGGCGATTTGCACCCTGAAAATAAAGATACCCTGATAATGACTGATACCAAAACCGCTGATACTGATCATCTCTATCTCGAGGAGGTTCTAGGTGAGCGCGCCCTTGAGACTGTTAAGGGGTGGAACGCGCGAACTCTGGAAGCTCTTATGGGCGATCCGCGCTTTGAAACGCTGCAAGGCGAGGCGCTTGAGATTTTGCAGAGCAAAGACAAAATTCCTTATGTGTCCTATCGGGCGGGATATGTGCATAATTTTTGGCAAGACGCCGATCATGTGCGCGGGATTTGGCGCCGCGCCGCGCTGGAGAGCTATCTGAGCGGTGAAACAGAATGGGAGACGGTGCTAGATTTTGATGCCTTGTCCGAAGCTGAAGGTAAGAACTGGGTTTATAAGGGTAATAATTGCCTCTCCCCTGATTATAATATGTGCATGGTCGATGTGTCTGACGGGGGCAAAGACGCGGTGGTGCGCCGCGAATTTAATGTCGCTGAAAAAAGCTTTGTGGAGGGCGGCTTTGAGCTGGCCGAGTCCAAAGGTTCGGTTGATTGGCTGGATGAAGACACGCTTTTAGTCAGCGTGGATTTTGGCGAAGGCACAATGACGAGCTCTGGCTATCCTAGAGTTACAAAGCTTTGGCGGCGTGGCACGGATATATCTAACGCACAAGAAATTTACAGCGGCGAGGCGGATGATGTCAGTATTGGGGCTTATGGCTGGGAACTGAGCGATGGCGCGCGCGAAATTATCGTCTCGCGCTCAATGACTTTTTACGAAAGCGAAAACTATTGGGTGCCTTATAGGGACGGTCAACTCGGCGAGAAAGTTAAGCTGCCTTTATCTGATAAAACGCGATTGGTCGGCGAATTTAAAGGCCAGTTTCTGGCGCAGCTCTTTGACGATTGGCGCGGTTTTAAGAGCGGGGATATGATCAGCTTTAGCGCGAAAGGCTTCTTTGAAACGGGCGAGATTAAAACTGTCCATAAAGTCTTCTCCCCCGATGCGCGTTCCTCAATTAGTAATTTTGGCGTGACAAAATCCAAGCTGCTTATGTCAATCTCAACGGACGTGACAGGCCGAGGTCTTGCCTTTGATTGGGACGGAGATAAATGGACATCAAAGCCGCTGGATTTCCCAAGCGGCGGGAACCTCTCAATAGGGGCGACCAATGATAAAAACGATATTGCCTTTATCTCGACGGAAAGCTTTCTCGCGCCAGCCGCGCTTTGGACATTTGATACGTCTGTAATGAAAAAGGCCAAAGCCAAGTCTTTGCCTGATTGGTTTGATGCGAGCACCATGGTGTCTGAGCAATTTTTCGCAGTCTCCACTGACGGCACCCAAGTGCCTTACTTTGTGCTCCGCCAAAAAGACATCAAACTTGACGGGAGCAACCCGACTTTGCTTTACGGCTATGGGGGCTTTCGTGTCTCGCTCGATCCTTATTATTCAGCCGCGCGCGGCAAGCTCTGGGTAGAGCGCGGCGGCGTTTATGTGCAGGCCAATATTCGCGGCGGCGGGGAATATGGCCCTGACTGGCATGCCGCAGGCCTTAAGACCGAGCGCCAGAGAATCTATGATGATTTCATCTCTATCGCTGAAGATTTGATTGAAAAGAAAATAACCTCGCCCAAACATTTGGGCATTGAGGGCGGCTCTAATGGGGGGCTGCTGGTGGGTGTGATGTTCACGCAGCGGCCAGAGCTCTTTAAGGCGGTGATCTGCGCGGTCCCGCTGCTGGATATGTTGCGCTATCATACATTGCTCGCAGGGGCGTCTTGGGTGGGTGAATATGGCAATCCTGAAGACCCAATAGAAGGCGCGTTTTTGCGCAGCATTTCGCCCTATCATAATATTGAAGAAGATACGGATTACTCTGAGGTCTTTTTTATAACCTCAACCAAAGATGACCGCGTCCATCCCGCCCATGCCCGCAAGACTGCCAAGCGGATGGAAGACCAAGGGCATGATTTTCTCTATTACGAGAATATTGACGGCGGCCATAGCGCTGCGGCGAACCTGAAAGAAACAGCCAAGCGCCTCGCCTTGCAACATGTCTATCTGTTTCAAAAATTAAAGGACGGGTCGTAATATGCTCACGCGCTGGCAATCTATCACCCTTTGGAAACGTGTTCTTATCGCGCTTGCATTGGGCGTTATTACGGGCCTGTCCGCCCATTATGGCGGGTTTTCTGATGTTATAACCACATGGGTAAAACCCTTTGGCGACGGCTTTGTACGCCTGATTAAGATGCTGATTGTCCCGCTTGTTATGACCACCCTCGTGGTGGGCGTGATTGCCATGGGCGATCCTAAGCGGCTTGGCTCATTGGGGGCTAAGACCCTTGGGCTTTATATGGGCACAACCTTTTTCGCTGTTTGGATAGGCCTGTTTTTCGGCACGATTTTAAAGCCAGGGGCGGGGATTGATGTCTCTGGCTCAGACCCAGCTATTCGGGATATGCTGGCCGCGCGCGTTTCGGGGGATACGCCGAGTATCTCCGAGCGGATATTAAATATCATTCCAACGAACCCCATTGAGGCGATGGCCTCTGGCGATATTCTTGCCGTTATCTTTTTCGCCCTTATTATTGGCATCGGAATTTTGGCCGCAGGCGAGAAGGCTAAACCGCTGGCGGATGTTTTTGCGGCGAGCGAAAAAGTCGTGATGAAAATCACGCTCTTTATTATGGAGCTGGCCCCCTTTGGCGTCTTTGCCCTTATCGCTTGGGTGATGGCCGATATGGGGCTGGGCATTTTAAGTGCCATGGGCAAACTGGCGGCAGCGGTCTATGCGGCCTGCCTCATCCATATTGTTCTGATTTATGGCGGGGTGATGGTGCGCGGTATATTGCGCTTGCCTATCGTGCGGTTTTTCTACGGCATATTAGACGCTCAAGGCGTGGCTTTTTCAACGGCGTCATCCAGCGCGACCTTGCCAGTCACTATTTCTTGCGCGCAGCATAATCTGGGCGTGGACGAGACCGTTGCGGGCTCTGTCTTGCCGCTGGGCGCAACCATTAATATGGACGGCACTGCGATTTACCTTGGTATTATTGCCATGTTCGCCGCCCAAGCCTTGGGCATAGATTTAAGTTTCGCCGATTACCTGATCGTCGCGCTGACAGCTACCCTGACCTCTATTGGGGTGGCAGGCATACCGTCGGCCAGCCTCTTTTTAGCCTTTACGGTGCTGGGCACTTTCGGTGTTACGCTCGAGCAATATACGCTGATTATCGCTTTCATTCTGCCCTTTGACAGGCTGCTGGACATGATGCGCACTGTGACCAATGTCAGCGGTGATATTGCTGTGGCCTGCACGGTGGCAAAGTGGGAAAATCAGCTGGACGAGGATATCTTTAAAGCCAAAAGCGTGGTTTAAAATTCAGGGTCTCGCTTGGCCAGAAAAGCCGAATAGCCTTCTTTGAAATCTGCGCTGACAAATTGATCCGCAAATAGCTTTTGCATCTGCGCTGTGTCATCGCGCTCCCCCGCTTGGAACGCCGCGCTCATATGCTTCATGACCCTCACGGCTTCTGAGGAGACGGTGGCAGTCGAGGCGGCATATTCCAATGTTTTCCCCTCGAGATTATCGGCTTTAAAGAGCTGATTTATAAGCCCCATACGGCGGGCCTGTTTGCCCTGAACAATTCGCGCGCTAAACATCATGTCTTTGGCATGGGCAATGCCGACAGTTTGGATAAGGCGGGCAATATCTGAAAAAGGATAGGAAAGGCCTAACTTGGCAGGCGGGATGCAAAATTTTGCGCTGTGATCAGCAAAGCGAATATCACAGCAAAGCGCCAGCGCGCAGCCGCCCCCCACACAAGCGCCGCGGATAATTGCGATTGTGGGTAGCGGGAAAGCCGCCATCGCGCTCATCGCTTTGGTGATTTTTTGCGAAACCTTGCCCGCACTTTCTTTGGTGGCATATAGCGTTTCAAATTCAGAGATGTCAGCGCCCGCGCTAAAATGCTCGCCTTCTCCGCGCAGAATAAGCACTTTAAGACCTTTTGTTTTCGCGATATCGTCAAGCAGAGCGGGAAGATCAGCCCACATCTTAGCCGTTAAGGCATTTCTCCGCGCAGGGTTATTAAGGCATAGCGCCCCAATCGCTGGGGTGAGCATTTTAAAGTCTAAGCTTTGGGCCATAATCTTTATCCGTTACGTGGCGCCGCTAGGGGCGCGTGAAGGCGATCCTGCCGCTTTAATTAAGCCCGCAAAAAGTAATCATAGGCCACGTTATCCGTCTCGGCGACCCGTGGATAAGCCGTTTGTAACAGGCTCTCTTCCAACGCCTCTATATCGCCATTAGGGACTTGGAAGCCGCACAGAACATTGCCCGTGGAATGGCCATGATTGCGGTAGTGAAAGAGCGAGATATTCCAGCGCGCATCAAGGGTAGTCAGAAATTCTGTGAGTGCGCCGGGGCGCTCAGGAAACTCAAACCGGTAAATGACTTCTGGGATGTCATTGCCCGCATGGCCGCCCACCATATGGCGTAGATGGCGCTTGGAGAGGGGGTCTTTTGAAAGGTCTACAATTTCAATCTTATGCGCGGCCATGGCCTCAGTCAGGCGCTCACGCGCGCTGACATCTTTTATTTTGACGCCGACTAAAACATGCGCTTTTTCCGCCTTGGCATCGCAGGCATTATAGCGGTAATTAAATTCGGTCACAGCGCGGTTTCCAAGGGCTTTGCAAAACTTCAAAAAAGCGCCGGGCTTTTCAGGAATCGTAGCCGCAAAGAGCATTTCTTCGCCTGCGCCCAGCTCTGCGCGCTCGACAATATGGCCGATGCGATCAAAATTTACATTGGCGCCAGAGACCGTGACAACAAGCTCGCCCTTGGGCGCTTTGCCTTCGCGGATATGACGAATAACCCCAGCCAGCGCCAGCGCGCCTGCGGGTTCAACAACTGTGCGGGTCGCTTCGAATATGTCTTTAACCGCCGCGCAAATCTCATCATTGGAGACGAGCAGGTTCTCATCAACGACCGATTGGGAAATCTCAAGCGTATTGGTGCCAATCAAGCGCACAGCCACACCATCAGCAAAGCCGTCAACCGCGTTAAGCGGGGTGGGCTTTCCTGCGTCCATAGAGACTTTAAGGGTCGGCGCGCCTTCGGGTTCTACTGCGATGATTTTAGTCTTGGGCGCGTTTTCTTTTGCCCATGCGCCTATGCCTGCGACGAGGCCGCCCCCGCCGGTGCAGACATAAATCGCGGCGGGCGGGGTCTCCATTTGCTCGAGAATTTCTTTGCCCACAGTGCCTTGGCCGGCAATGACATCAATTTCGTCAAAGGGATGAATGAATACCGCGCCCGTCTCTTCGGCATAAGTCAATGCAGCCTCGCAGGCCGCATCATATGTATCACCAACCAGCCGCGTTTGCGCGCCGCGCGCCTGAACTGCCTCGACTTTTATCATCGGAGTGGTGACGGGCATAAAGATAACGGCTTCGGTTTTGTAATAAGCCGCCGCTGCCGCCATGCCTTGCGCGTGATTGCCCGCACTGGCCGCGCAAACCCCGCGTGCTTTCTCAGTCTTGCTGAGCCCTGCAATACGGTTCGCCGCGCCGCGAATTTTAAAGGAAAACACGTCCTGCATATCTTCGCGTTTCAGCCAGATATTCCGGCCAAGGGCGCGAGAGAGTTTAGGCGCGAGCTGACAGGGCGTGCGCTTGGCCAGCTTATAAACATCTGCGCGGTCAATGCGCGCGGTAAGATCTTTTAGATCAATTTTTGACATATTCCGCGATCCAGTCGCCGGTTTGAGAGGTTGAAAGCGAGCCGCCCAAATCGCCCGTGATTTGGCCAGCTTCCAGCGCCGCTTCAACGCCCGCTTCGATAGAAGCCGCTTCTGCGTCCAGACCGAAAGACAGGCGCAGCATCCATGCGGCGGATAAAATCATAGCAAGCGGGTTGGCTTTGCCTTGTCCTGCAATGTCAGGGGCGCTGCCGTGAATAGGCTCATACATGCCCGTCGAGCCATCAGAGAGCGAAGCGGACGGGATAACGCCCATAGAGCCGGCCAGCACAGAGGCCTCATCAGTGAGGATATCACCGAACATATTTTCCGTCAGGATAACGTCAAAATCTTGCGCATGGGTCAGCATATGCATTGTCATGGCATCTACGAGCAAATGTTGCAACTCGACCTCTGGATAACGCGCGGCGACCTTAATAACGGTCTCGCGCCAAAGGCGTGAGGTTTCCAGCACGTTGGATTTATCAACAGAGGTGACTTTCTTTTTGCGCTGCATGGCCAAATCAAAGGCTTTGACCGCAATGCGTTCAACTTCCATTGCGCTATAGCGGCACACATCATAAGCGCCAGCTTCGTCGCGGCCCTTATCGCCAAAATAAATCCCGCCTGTCAGCTCGCGCATAACCACGAAGTCCGTGCCCTCAAGGCGCTCGCGTTTAAGCGGGGCGCGGTCCAGTAAGGCAGGGTAAGGTTTGCAGGGGCGAATATTGGCGTAAAGGTTTAGGTTTTTACGTAATGGCAAAAGCGAGCCAAGCTCTGGGCGATCAGCGCCTTTTAAGTGATCCCATTTCGGCCCGCCCACAGCGCCGAGCAATATCGCGCCTGTTTTTTCGCATGACGCATAAGTTTCGTCTGGCAAAGGAGAGCTAAGCGCGTCAATCGCCGCCCCGCCTACAAGGTGCTCTTCTGTTTCCAATGTATGGCCAAATTTTTGCGCCATAGCTTCCAGAACGGCCATAGCGGCCGCTCCAACTTCGGGGCCAATCCCATCGCCGGGCAGATATGTGAAATTGATGTTCATTATAGTCCTTAGGAGCCGCGAGGGCTGATATGTGTTGGCATATATGTTTTATGAGGCGATTTTGGCTTCATACGCCGCAATTGCGCTGTCTTGTTTATTCAGGTACCCCATTTCGTCCACGCCTTCCATGAGGCAATAGCGCGAAAAGGCATCGACGTTAAAATCATATGTCCCGCCATTGCCGGGCAGGCGCACTTGGCAGCTCTCCAAATCCACAGTCACGTCTGCGCCGGGATTATCGAGCAGCCACTCATGGGCTTTCTTATCAATGATGATAGGGAGCAGGCCATTCTTGAGAGAATTGCCGCGAAAGATGTCAGCGATTTCAGAGCTTATGACAACGCGAAAGCCGTAATCGGTCAGGCCCCAAGGGGCGTGCTCACGCGAGGACCCGCAGCCAAAATTATGCCCGCCAATGAGGATTTTGCAGGCCTTGCCCGCTTCGCTATTAAGCTCATGATCGGTCAGGTTTCCTTCCGCATCATAACGCAGATTGGCAAAGACGTGCTCACCAAGGCCGGCCTTAGTTGTCATAGACAGAAACTTTGCGGGCATGATTTGGTCAGTATCAATATTCGCCGCGCTTAGAACAATCGTTTTCGAGGTAACAGTTTTTAAAGGCTCAAAGCTCATGCCGCTACTCCCATGCTACGCGGGTCTGTGATGGTGCCATTCACGGCGCTCGCGGCGGCTGTTTCAGGTGAGGCCAGAACCGTACGCACACCCGGCCCTTGGCGGCCCATGAAATTACGATTGGAGGTCGAGACAACAAGATCTCCCGGCGCGCCAATATCGCCGTTCATCCCAAGGCACATAGAACAGCCCGCATCGCGCCACTGCGCGCCTGCGCTTTCAAAGACTTTATCAAGCCCTTCTTTCTCGGCCGCTGCTTTGGTTACGCCAGAGCCAGGGACAATGATTGTGGTAACTTGAACCTTGCGGCCTTCGAGAATTTTGGCCGCCGCGCGTAGGTCTTCAAGACGGGAATTTGTGCAAGAGCCAATAAAAACTTTATCAACCCTTTGGCCTGCGATTTTTGCTCCGCTCTCTAATTGCATATAATCAAGCGCGGCTTGCTCGGCTTTATCGGCGGCGGCAGGGATAATGTCCGTGATAGAAATGCCCATGCCGGGATGGGTGCCATAAGTGACCATAGGCGTGATTTTGGCCGCGTCCAGATGAACCTCTTTGTCAAAGGCCGCACCTTCGTCTGATGCAAGAGACGCCCACTCTTCACAGGCGCGCGCAAACTCACCGCCCGCGGCGCGCGGCGCCTTGCGGCGGCCCTGCATATAATCAAATGTGGTTTGGTCAGGCGCGACCATGCCAATACGAGAGCCAGCCTCAATCGCCATATTACAAACCGTCATGCGTCCCGCCATGCTCATTTCTTCAAAGACATTGCCGCGGAATTCAAGCGCGTAGCCCGTCCCGCCGCCAACGCCAATTTTCGCGATGATAGCCAAAATCACATCTTTGGGCGTCACGCCCGCTTGAAGCTGCCCATTGACGTTAATCGCCATAGTTTTGGGCTTGCGCATCAGCAGGCATTGATTGGCCAGCACATGGCCGACTTGTGTGGTGCCAATACCAAAAGCAATCGATCCAAAAGCGCCATGCGTGGCCGTGTGGCTATCGCCGCAGACAATGGTCATGCCGGGCTGGGTTGCGCCAATTTCTGGCCCCATCACATGGACGATGCCGCGATTATCACTCTCCCAGCCATGGGTTTCAATGCCGTGCTTTTTCGTGTTCTCAAGCAGCGTATTAACCTGCGTCTCGGCTTGGGCTGTCACATAGGGCCGCGTGCCGTCCTCATTGATGAGAGTCGGCGTTGAATGGTCAATGGTGGCCAGTGTTAGGTCAGGACGGCGCACTTTTAGGCCGCGATTAGCGAGCTCTGTAAAAGCTTGCGGGCTTGTGACCTCATGTATGAGGTGCAAGTCGATAAAAAACGTTGCAGGGTGATCATCTGTTTCAGGAACAACAATATGGCGCTCCCAAACTTTATCAAAAAGTGTTTTTGCCATGGTCTTAATGCTGCGCCGATATCGACTTTTGCCGAACCGCGCGTCTTTCTATTCTGTTGATAACATCCAAATAGGCTTTAGCGCCCGCGAGGACTGTATCTGTGCTGGTGCCAAATCCTTGGTAAGTTTCAAATTCAGTCGATACGCGAACAGCGGCTTCGGCCATAGCATCTCTGCCTTCTGAGACAGATTGCACGGTGAAGCTTTCCAAGTGTAGCGGCGTTTTTGTGATGTCTGAAATGGCGATAAAGGCGGCATTGACGGGGCCTGCGGCCTCGACGACGGCTTGCTCAATGCGGCCATCTTCATGGGCGAGTTTGACTGTCGCCTCAGGGCGGCGATTTTCATCGGACCCGGCCGAGACATAAAGGCTTTCGAGCGTCCAAGGGCCTTGCGAGCCAATAGCTTCGCCTAAGATGAGCGCTTCCAAATCTGAATCGAACACTTCGCGCTTTTCATCGGCAAGCTTTTTAAACTCCACAAAGACGGATTGTAATTGATTATCCTGAAGGGTGAAGCCCAATTTCTCGGCGCGTGACTTTAGCGCGGCGCGGCCTGAATGTTTGCCAAGGATGATATTCTCTTCAGAGATGCCAATATCCTCAGGCTTCATGATTTCATAGGTCTCGCGGTTAGCTAGCACGCCGTGCTGGTGGATGCCGCTCTCATGGGCAAAGGCATTTTTGCCGACAATGGCTTTATTGCGCGGCACGGGATTGCCCGTGATGGTCGAGAGCAATTTAGACGCGGCGTAAATCTGCTCGGTCTTAATGTTCATTGTGGCATTAAAGAAATCTTGGCGCGTTTTGAGCGCCATGATGACTTCTTCAATGGCCGAATTACCCGCACGCTCACCGATACCGTTTAGTGCGCCTTCAATTTGGCGCGCTCCGCCGCGCAGCGCGGCAAGGGAATTGGCGACCGCCAAGCCTAAGTCATTATGACAATGGGTGGATAGCGTGATGTCTTTGGCGCCTTTAAGGCCTGAGAGGAATTCAAACAAATCTTGGATTTCCTCGGGCGTGGTATAGCCCACCGTATCGGGGATATTGATCGTCGTCGCGCCCGCTTCAATGGCCGCCTCGACAACCTCGGCGAGGTAATCGCGCTCGGTGCGAATAGCGTCTTCGGCGGAAAATTCCACATCATCTGTATATTCAAGCGCGAGCGTAATGCCCTTTATGGCGCGGTCAATGATTTCGTTTTTGTCCATTTTCAGCTTAAATTCGCGGTGGAGCGGGCTGGTCGCGATAAAGGTATGGATGCGCTGTTTTTTGGCGGGCGCAATGGCCTTGCCAGAGGCGTGAATATCGCCGTCATTACAGCGCGAGAGCGAGCAAATCACGGCGCTATCAATATGCTCGGCAATGCCTTTAATAGCGTCAAAGTCACCGGGGGAGGCAGCGGCAAAACCGGCCTCAATAATATCTGCGCCCATGGCGGCGATTTTTTCCGCCATGCGCAGCTTTTGGCCTGCGGTCATTGAAAAGCCCGGCGCCTGTTCGCCGTCGCGCAAAGTGGTGTCGAAGATTTTTACATAATCTTGGGTCATAGTCTTTTACTCGGTTTATCCGAAATCTGGCGATTTCGGCTTTTCGCTGCAATCGTTCCACTGGAACGATTGCGAACGCTCTAAGCGTGCTCGGCATGTTTGCGGCGGCCGACTTTCTCGGCAGACACCACATTATAAAGCCGTTCTAATTGCTTGCAGAGCGTATCCAGATTGCTTGGCCCGCCTGTGTCTTCAATATGGACAAGCAGGTCAAAGTCACCATCCACGCGCTGCGTGCAATGCACATCACGGTAGTCATATCCACGGCGCTCGATCGTGCCGAGCGCCCTAATCAGCGTCCCGCTTACGTCATGAAGGACAATCTTAAGCTTGCCCTGAACGCCCGAAGGCTCGAAAGTTTTATCGCGTTGTAATTCAGTCATTTTATCGCTCCATCATATCCGCATTGCTGCGTCCCGGTGGAACGAGCGGCCAGACATTTTCATTTGGATCGATTTTTACGTGCATGAGGACTGGGCCGTCCGTCTTTAGAAGCCGGTCAATTCCGGCCTCCATTTCATCCGCCGTATTCACTGTGAAAGCATCGATTTGGAAAGCTTTGGCGACCAGCGCGAAATCTGGATTATCGTCCAAATTCACTTCAGAGTAATTCTTATCAAAGAAGACTTCTTGCCATTGACGCACCATGCCGAGCACGGAGTTATCCAGCAGGACGATTTTCAGCGGAATGCCGTAGCGGTTTAGCGTGGCGAGCTCTTGGATATTCATCATGATAGAGCCATCGCCCGAGACGGTAATCACGGTGCGGTTGGGCGCGCCTAATTGCGCGCCAAGGCCTGCGGGCAAGCCAAAGCCCATCGTCCCGAGACCACCAGATGTGATGTGATCTTTAGGATCGTCAAAATAGCAATGCTGGGCAACCCACATTTGGTGCTGTCCAACATCGCAAGTGAAAATGGCGCTATCATCGGCTTTGCGCGAGAGATCATAAAGCAGCTTAGGCGCATAAACACCGGGGGCGGCATTTTCTTGCGCACCTTTATAATCCCATTCAAATTCCTCGCGGCGGCCATAGCAAAGGTCGAGCCAGTCCTGACAATCAGGCTTGCCGGGGTTAAGCGCGGCCAAGTTCTTTTTGACAGAGCCGTCAAGACCGACAGTAACTTTGCGAAGCTTATCAATTTCGGCCACGTCAATATCCATATGAATGACTTTGGCGTGGGGGGCGAACGTATCAAGCTTGCCTGTCGCGCGGTCATCAAAGCGTGCGCCCGCGACAATCAGAACATCGCATTCTTGAACGGCAAAATTGGCCGCTTTAAGCCCGTGCATGCCTAGCATCCCCAAATATTGCGGATGATCCGAAGGTAGCGAGCCGAGCCCTTTAAGGGTCGAGACAGCTGGGATACCCGTGCGCTCAACAAGGTCGCGTAATTCTTTTACGCCGTCGCCTTGGGCAATGCCCCCGCCAATATAAAAGAGGGGCTTTTTAGCATTACGAATAAGCTCATTGGCCGCTTCGATGTCAGCCGATTGGCCCATTTCTGGCTTTTGCTTGGGGTAAGGACGCCATTTATGACGCTCCGTTGTCACCGCATTGGCAACATCTTTGGGCAAGTCAATCAGCACGGGACCCGGGCGGCCTTCGGCGGCAATGAAATAAGCTTCGGCGACCATGCCGGGAATGTCAGCGGGGTCACGGACAATATAGCTATGTTTGACAACGGGCAGGGTCATGCCGAAAATATCAACCTCTTGGAAGGCATCCGTGCCCATAAGGTTAGACGGGACTTGGCCCGTGAAAAAGACAACGGGAACGCTGTCCAAATAAGCATCCGCAATCGCGGTAATCAGATTCGTTGCGCCGGGGCCAGAGGTGGCAAAGGCTGTGCCTGTGCGCCCTGTCGCGCGCGCATAACCAATGGCGGCCATGCCGCAGCCTTGTTCATGGCGGCAGAGAATATGGCGCAATTCTTTATATTTAGGCAAGACATCATAGACCGGCATAATCGCGCCGCCCGGATACCCAAAAATAGTCTCCACGCCTTGCGCGGCAATAGATTCAAGTAAAAGCTCAGCGCCGCTTTTAGGCTCGCGGTCAGCGATAACTTGCGTGTCTTGCTTTTCAAATTGCTTAGCTGTGGTCATGTCAAACTCAGATTAAAAAGTGGGGCTCACCCCTTAAGGCTTAAGGGGTGAGCGAAAGGTGTTTTAGTTTACATCCTTATCGATGATTTTATTGGCTGAAATCCAAGGCATCATGGCGCGAAGTTTTTCGCCCACTTGCTCGATGGAATGCGCGGCCGTGTTGCGACGACGCGCCGTCATGCTTGGATAGCCAAGCGCGCCCTCTTGGATGAAGGATTTGGCGTAGTCACCATTTTGGATGTTTTTAAGCGCCTGACGCATGGCTTCGCGTGAGCTGTCATTAACAACCGCTTCGCCTGTTACATATTCGCCGTACTCCGCATTGTTAGAGATAGAATAGTTCATATTCGCAATGCCGCCTTCATAGATAAGGTCGACGATAAGCTTTGTCTCGTGCAAGCACTCGAAATAAGCAAGCTCTGGCGGATAACCGGCTTCAGTCAAGGTCTCGTAACCCATCTTGATAAGCTCAACAACGCCGCCGCAAAGAACAGCTTGTTCCCCGAACAAATCTGTCTCTGTTTCGTCTTTAAACGTTGTGTGGATGATGGCTGTGCGTCCGCCGCCAATGGCAGAAGCATATGACTTAGCAAGCTCTAGGGCAAAACCGCTATTGGCGTCTTGAGCAATCGCGATCAGGTCAGGAATGCCGCGGCCATTTTCAAATTCGTTACGAACTGTGTGGCCCGGCGCTTTAGGAGCAACCATGATAACGTCAAGATCGCGACGCGGCGCGACTTGGCCGTAATGAATGGCAAAACCGTGACCAAAAGCAAGAGCAGCGCCTTCTTTGATATTGGGCTCAATGTCTTCGCGGTAGATTTTAGCCTGAAGCTCATCTGGTGTTAAAACCATAACAACGTCAGCGCCTTTGACGGCATCAGCAGTGGCTTTGCTTTCAAGCCCGTCCGCTTTGACTTTTTTATTCGTTGAGCTGTCTGGGCGCAGGCCAACAACGACGTCAACGCCGCTATCTTTTAGGTTAAGCGCATGGGCGCGGCCTTGTGAACCGTAACCAAGAATGGCGACTTTCTTTTTCTTGATGATCGAAAGATCGCAATCTTTGTCGTAATAAATATCGAGAGATGACATGGGAATTTCCTTGTAGATTTAATTAAGTGTCAAATGGGAATGAAGTGACCGCGCCTTTGGATGCGGAGCCGACAAGCTTAGCGAATTTGGCGTATGCGCCGTTAGGATAGCGCGGCTTAGGCGGTGTCCAGCCTTTGGCGCGCGCTTTTAAGTCTGCATCGACATTAATCGTGCGGGCTTCAACGTCGATGGTAACCTTGTCGCCATCTTGGACGAAAGCAATCGGGCCGCCATGGGCGGATTCTGGGGCGACATGACCAATCACGAAGCCATAAGAGGCGCCAGAAAAGCGGCCATCCGTAATCAGGGCAACATGGTCAGCGAGGTCTTGGCCAACAAGCGCAGCTGTCACGCCGAGCATTTCGCGCATGCCGGGGCCCCCGCAAGGGCCTTCGCCGCGAATAATGACAACATCGCCTTTATTAATGCCGTTATTTTGGACGACCTCAAAGCAGTCTTCTTCGGATTCAAAGACACGGGCTATGCCTTCAAAAAAGAGCGCGCCGTGGCCCGCAAGCTTAACCACGCAGCCCTCAGGGGCAAGGTCGCCGTAAAGAATGCCGTAACCGCCGCGCGACTTAACAGGATCCGCGAATTGGCGGACAACATCTTGGCCAGCTTTTTCTTCGGCCTCTAAAATTTCTTCAAAGAGAGACCGGCCCGTCACAGTTGGCATATCGTCAATGCGGCCATCTTCTACAAGGCGCTTACCGATAAGGGCAGAGCCGCCAGCCGCATAGAGATCATAGGCCATATATTTCCCGCCGGGTTTTAAATCGCCAATAACAGGCGTGGAGCGCGAGATTTGGTCAAAGGCGTCAATGTTAAAGTCGCTCACTCCCGCTTCTGTTGCGATCGCAAGCAAGTGCAAAATCGCATTGGTCGAAGCGGCTGTGGCGGAGAGCGCAATTGCGGCATTCATCAAGGACTTTTTGGTGATAAGCTCACGCGGAAGACGCTGTTCTTTCACGCAGTCGACAATAAGCTGACCAGCCTTAAAGGCGCTATCATTCTTATTCTCGTCAATGGCGGGAATATCATTCGCGCCCATAGGCGAGAGGCCAAGGAAGGTCATGGCCATGGCCATAGAGTTGGCGGTGAATTGACCCCCACATGCGCCCGCGCCGGGGCAGGCGGCTTTTTCAATCTCTTTAAGCTCGGCATCATCAATAATGCCCGCTGCGCAAGCGCCAACGGCCTCGAAAACGTCCTGAACAGACAAATCTTTGCCTTTGTGATTGCCCGGCATGATAGAGCCGCCATAGACAACAATGCCTGGCACATTCATACGCGCTAGCGCCATACCCGCAGCGGGGATGGTTTTATCACAGCCAACCAAAATGATCACGCCGTCAAGGCTATGGCCCTGAACGGCGAGTTCGATAGAATCGCAAATCACTTCGCGCGACATAAGTGAGGCGCGCATGCCTTCACTGCCCATCGTAATGCCGTCAGAGACCGCGATCGCGTTAAAATCGACTGGCGTGCCGCCTGCTGCGCGAATACCAGCGCGGATAGGAACAGCCAGCTTATCAAGGTCCATATTACACGGACCCATATTGGTCCATGTATTGAACACGGCGATAATCGGGCTTTCAAAATTCTCATCTGTCATGCCCGCGCCGCGCAACATAGCGCGCGCAGCGGCCCGGCTGGGGCCTTTAACAATAGCATCACTGCGTTTTGTAGTCTCTGTCACATTCATTACCTTTGTTACTATTATCTGGGTTCGCGCCATAA
>CALKIX010000034.1 GCA_937995665.1 uncultured Hellea sp.
GCGATATAAATCCAAATCAGCGCGCCTTGCTCGCGCACGGGAAATGTCCGCACTTTGATTTTTTCAGTTTCAAGATTTTGCTCAGATGTCAGCGCAGGAATATCTTTGCACGCCCCGTCCTCGGTTGAAAAACGCCAGCCATGATAGGGACATTCCACTGTTTTATCTTTGATGCAGCCTTTAGACAGCGGGGCGGCGCGGTGCGGGCAAATATCGCGCAGCGCAAAAAGCTTGCCATCCGCATCTCGCCCGAGCGTGATAGGCTCGCCCGCTATTTCAACGCGGATCATTTTTCCGCGCGCGATATCACGGGTCAGCCCTGCAAAATACCAGATATCGAAAACGAAATCGCTCATAGAGAGGCCATATCTAAAACTTGGGCGACTGTCAGGCTATTTTCGCGCAGCGATTTAATAGTTGTATCAAGATTACGCTTTGAAAGTTTCTCCCCATCATTGCGCAAGAGCAAGCCATGATGATGATAGGCAGGGGTCGGCCAGCCCATAAGATGTTGAAGCAGAACATGATAAGGGGTTTGGTCGATAAAATCCGCCCCGCGCACCACATGGGTAATATTTTGCGCCATATCATCATGGGTCACGGCGATATGATAGCTGGTGCCTATGTCCTTGCGGGCGAGCACTATGTCGCTCAGCGTTTCTATGGCAACAGTCTTATAGGCGTTCGTATCCATATAGCGCAGGGGCGCCGATATAAGCGGGCGGCATTTTTTAATGGAGAGCCGCCAAGCAAAGGGGGCGTTATCCTCAAGCAATGCTTTTTCGTCTGACGGCGCAAGCGGGGCAGGCGGGGTTTCCGCGAGCTGGGCGCGGGTTTTAAAACAGCGATATAAAAGCCCGCGCGCGCGCAAGGTTTCAATCACTGCTTTATAGTCTTCCAAATGCTGGCTCTGCACGCGCACGGGCAGGGGCCAGTCAAAGCCTAGCCAATGCAAGTCTTGGTAAATGGCTGTGATATATTCAGGCCGGCAGCGCGTATGATCAATATCTTCAATCCGCAGCAAGCAAGGGCCAAACCCAAAAGCCTCTTTGGCGGCCAGAATATGGCCGAGATGTAAATAGCCTGTTGGTGATGGCGCGAAGCGGGTTCTCATTTAGCGGCGGGTCATAGAGCCAAGAATGCCGCGTAAAATGGCGCGGCCTTGCGAACGCAGAATTTGGCGGGTCACCAGCTTGGCCTCATGCAGCACCGTATCTTTAACCGTCTTTGTTCTGCGGCTTGTCGATTTGCGGGTGGTCGTCTTTGGCGTGCTTTTCTTAGCTGCTGTAGCCTTCTTTGCTTTCTTAGCAGGTTTGTTGTCTTTTTTCGCTTTGGGCTCTGTGCGGCCTTCTAGGATTTCATAGGCGCTTTCGCGATCAATGGCGGTATCGTAAATATCGCCGACCGGGCTGGCCGCGATAATCTCTTTGCGTTCCGCCGCGCTGGCAGGACCAAGGCGCGAGGCGGGCGGGCGGATGAGGGTGCGGCCAACAATAGCGGGTGCGCCTTTCTCGCCCAAAAGCGAGACGAGCGCTTCGCCCACGCCCAGATCGGTAATAACCTCTTCGGTGTCAAAGGCGGGGTTTTCGCGAAAAGAGCTGGCTGCGGCACGCACATATTTTTGCTCATTGGGTGTATAGGCACGCAAGGCATGCTGAATGCGGTTGCCAAGCTGGCCCAAAACCGAGTCTGGTATATCGGCGGGATTTTGCGTGACAAAATAAATACCCACGCCCTTGGAACGGATTAGCCGGGCGACTTGTTCAATCTTTTTGACCAGCGCTTTGGGCGCATCTTCAAATAGCAAATGCGCTTCGTCAAAAAAGAACACCATTTTCGGTTTGTCGGGATTGCCAACCTCTGGCAATTCTTCAAAGAGCTCAGACAGCAGCCATAAAAGAAAGGTCGAATAAAGAGCGGGGGAATTAATCAGCTTATTGGTTGCCAATATAGAGACTTGCCCGTGGCCATTTTTATCTTGGCGCATAAGGTCTTCGAGCTTGAGCGCGGGCTCGCCGAAAAACTCATCTGCGCCCGCGCGCTCGAGCCGCAGCAGGCTGCGCATAATCGCGCCAACCGATTGCGTGGTCACATTGCCGTAATGGCGGCCAATCTCGTCTTTATTGTCTGAGATATGGTTTAAAAGCGCGCGCAGATCTTTGAGGTCAAGCAGCAGCATATCTTCATCATCGGCCAGTTCAAAGGCTATGGTTAGGATACCCTCTTGGGTTTCGTTAAGCTCCATAAGGCGAGCCAGCAATGTTGGGCCCATTTCGGAAATTGTCGCCCGAATAGGGTGGCCTTGCGCGCCATATAAGTCCCAAAATATGGAGGGCACCGCGAAATACTCATAATTTGCAAGACCGATTTTCTCGGCGCGGGATTGCAATTTATCATGCAGCTTATGGGATTTATCGCCCGCTTGGGACAGTCCAGAGAGATCGCCTTTCACATCGGCGGCAAAGACGGGAATGCCGGCCTTGGAAAAGCCTTCCGCCAATATTTGCAGCGTGACGGTTTTGCCCGTGCCTGTTGCGCCTGCAATAAGGCCGTGGCGATTGGCAAGCTTAAAGAGAAGCTCTTGGCGCTTGCCATCCGTATCGGTGCCGACAAAAATTGAAGTGTCCATTATCCATATGTCCTTTGGGGTGTTGGGCCTTGTTATGGGCAAATGAAGCTGAATGCAATATTGACGGCAAGGCTAAGTTGTGGCCATAAATGCCAATGGATAATACAGTACGCACTTGCCTTTTAATTCTGACCTTTATTGCGGGCACGGCCTGTCTTTATGTCATGCGCGACTTGATTACACCCTTCGCACTGGCGATATTTATCTGGTTGATTATTGATGCTTTTGCGCGCTGGATGGACGGACTGTCTTCTAAAATTCCATATGGCCTTGCTTTAACCGTTGCGATTTTGACCGTTGTGGCGGGCCTTATCGGTATCATCATAATTATTGCGGATACGGCCTCAGATGTGGCTCAGCAAGCCCCGCGTTACCAAGAGCGCCTTTCCGAAATATTTTCATGGATAGGACAGAAGAGCGGGCAAAGCGATCTTACTTTTTCTTCGCTTAATAACCGCTTTGGATTGGTTGAAAAAATTCAGGCGGGTATGGCGGGCTTTGCCTCATCTATTCAGGGCGTTGTCTCTAATTTTATGCTTATTGCGATTTATGTGGCTTTTCTCTTTGCCGCGCAGTCAAGTTTTCCAAAGAAAATGGATGATCTGTTCCCCGACACAAAAAGACGCGCTCAAGCGCAAAAGGTCGGCGCGCGTATTCGCCAGTCCATTGAGAAATATCTCGGCGTACAGACCATTATCAGCCTGATGCAAACCGTGGTCAGCTATATCGCTATGACGGCGGTGGGTTTGGACAATGCGCTGTTCTGGGCCTTGGTTATCTTTATTCTAAATTATATTCCTATTGTTGGCGGCTTTGCGGCGATTGCGCTGCCCGTCATATTTGCGCTGGTGCAATTTGACAGCCTCACGCCCATTCTTGTGCTGTCGGGCGCGCTGTTTGGCGCGCAATTTATTATCGGCAATACTATACAGCCAAAAATGATGGGCGACAGCATGAACCTATCCGCGCTTGTCGTCGTGCTCTCGCTAACATTATGGGGCGCGCTCTGGGGCGGGGTTGGAGCGTTCCTCTCTGCGCCGCTCACCGTGATTATCATGATTGTGCTCGCGCAGTTTAAAACGACACATTGGATAGCCGTCCTGCTCTCCGCCGATGGGCAGCCCGATTTGGATCCGGAGGAAAAAGCGACGAAAAATGCAACGCCGGGGATGTAGGTCGTGTCAATTTAAGTTGTCATCCCGAGCCCTCTTTTACTTTTTTGTGGGCCGGGACCCCGCTAGAGAGG
>CALKIX010000035.1 GCA_937995665.1 uncultured Hellea sp.
GACACATACAATGAATATTCACAATCTGCTGTCTCTAAAATAGACTACAAGGGCGCGACTTATAAAGTCAGACAGCATCCAACAGAAAATGCCCTTTTGGTTGAAGGGTCTTTAGGGCAAGCCGTTCAAATTGGCCTATCACTTGGTAGTAAGGTTGTTCCTAATAGTCATATCAGACAAGCTGCAGTTAAATATCTTGAAAATACAAATTCAGAGTGCTCAGTGGATGATGTTGACGAAATAATGGATAATATGTTCGTAGCAACATTGTCCTGCTAGGTCATGGCGATAGATGATTGATACAATCAACAAATTAAGTCATTTTGAGGCCAGTTAGGCCTGAATTTGAAGCAAAATTAGGACGAAAATTAGGACTAAAAATTAGTCCATTTTATAAAACTAAATAGAAACAAGGATATAAGATGAAAAAGCAAGAGCCGCTGGAGGTGAGGATGGGATTCGAACCCACGTTAGCTATTAACTAAACACGCTTTCCAAGCGTGCGCCTTAAACCACTCGGCCACCTCACCCCTGAGGCATTGACCTCGGGCGGGCCCGAGGGGTTTGAGATAAGCGCACGCTTACCTTATAATGTTTGCGCCGCTATGCGGCGCGGGCGGTGCGCCTTAAACCACTCGGCCACCTCACCCCTGAGGCATTGACCTCGGGCGGGCCCGAGGGGTTTGAGATAAGCGCGGCGTTTAGCATTGAAACTTTGCTGGCGCAATAAGGCTTTGCGCGATAATAGGCTTTATGAGACAGCCTTTTGAAATCATTCCCGCCAAGCGCGATATCCCGCTTTTCATTTTTGGCGATCATGCCTCGCGCCATATCCCGCCGGGCTATAATAATCTGGGGCTGAGCGGGGAGGATCTGACCCGCCATATTGCGTGGGACATTGGGACTGAAGTGATTATTCGCCGATTATGCGCGAATTTTGGCTGTGCGGGGCAGCTGGCGGGGGTCTCCCGTCTTGTCATTGATTTAAACCGCGAGGCAGATCACGCAGGGCTTATCCCAGAGACCAGCGACGGCACTATTATTACGGCCAATCAAAATATGAGCGCTGCGGAACGCCGCGCGCGAACCGATAAATATTATACGCCCTATCACGACGCACTCGCCGCGCAGCTGGAGGTGATGGACGCGCCCTTTGTGCTCTCTGTCCATAGCTTTACGCCCAAGCCCGTGACGGGGGCTGCGCGCGAGACGGAAATTGGCTTGCTCGTGCGTCATGACGTGCCGTCGGCAGAAAGCTTTGCGGGCCAGCTCGCCTCCCATGAGCGGGGTTTTATGGCGGGGATGAATAAGCCATACTCAGCTTACGATCTTAACCACACGGTAGACATTCACCTTGCTCCGCGTGGGCTGCGCCATCTTGCCATAGAAATTCGCCAAGACCTTGTCGAGACGGATGCCAAAGCGCAGGCTATGGCGGATATACTCGCCGAATGCCTAACCCCGCTGCTCTGATGTCTTCTATGGGTTTGGCCATTGTAATCCGCCGCGCAGGCTCTATATCTTAGATATGCAAAGATTACTCTTACGCGTCGCCATGATGTTTGGCCCCATGCTCGTCTCCAAGCTTATGAAAAGCCGCAAGCGAAAGCAGGCTATGCGCGATGATGAGACCCCGCCCCAATAGATTTCTTGAGGCAATAGGAGCGCATATGAGCATCAAGACTGGGCTGACGGATAACCACATTCACATGGTCAATGGCCGCAATATGTTTGCGGGTTTCCCAGACGGCTTTGAGCAAGTGCAGCTCGGCATGGGCTGTTTTTGGGGCGCGGAGCGAATTTTATGGAAGCTGGAGGGCGTCTATGTGACATCCGTTGGCTATGCGGGCGGGCACACCCCCGACCCTGATTACCGCAAGACCTGCACGGGCACGACCGGCCATGCCGAAGTCGTCCATGTGGTTTATGACCCTGCCGTGATTAGCTTTGAGCACATCCTAAAAGTCTTTTTTGAAAATCACGATCCAACACAAGGCGACCGCCAAGGCAATGACCGCGGCCCGCAATATCGCAGCGCGATTTTTACTTATAACGACGCGCAAGCCGAGGCCGCGCGGGCAGGGGTAGAACGCTACGCCGCCGCCTATGGCCGGCCCATCACCACGCAGCTCGCCCCCGCGCCTACATATTTTACGGCCGAGGATTATCACCAGCAATATTTGGCGAAAAATCCGCAAGGCTATTGCCTCCACGGGCCCACAGGGATCAGCTGTCCGCTGCCAAGTCATGTTGAAGCTTAAAGCCCTCATTTTAGCGGCGGGATTTGCGCTTGGCGCTTGCGGGGGTAAGTCTCTGGATGTGGTGCCCGTCACGAATTTCGAGACCGATAGATATTTAGGCACATGGTACGAAGTCGCCCGCCTCGACCACTCCTTTGAGCGCGGGCTTACAAATGTCACCGCCACATATTCAAAACGCGAGGACGGTCTTATCCGCGTGGCCAATCGTGGGCTTAGCGCCAAGACGCAAAAATACAAAGACGCCGAAGGCCGCGCAAAGTTCAAAAGCGATGAAACCACAGGCCACCTCAAGGTCTCCTTCTTTGGCCCGTTTTTTGGCGATTATATCATTTTTGATTTGGACAAGGCGAATTATAGCTACGCCTATATTAGCGGCGGGCGTGACAGCTATCTCTGGCTTCTCTCGCGCACGCCAGAGGTGCCCGACGCCGTGCGCCAAGACTTCATCACCCAATCAAAAGCGCTGGGGTATAAGACGGATGATTTGATTTGGGTGGAGCAGAGCGCGCGGTAGGGGGTTGGATTGGAGGCGTAGAGGTTCAGCGTATATAAGGATGACGAATTATAGAGACTTGGTATGACGTAGCTTAGAGATGTATTTTACATAATTTTTATGATATTCCAGCCATATGACAAATCCCTGATTTCTCTTAAGCTACCAAAAATAAACTTGCAGAACATTCCGCGTTTATTTGTAATAATCCAGAATGCCGTCGGTTATGCATTGCCCCTGAAAAAACTGATGACAGTATAATTACTAGAATATATGAAGCTGCGCATATTAGTGACGCTCGTAAAAACACGCACAGATATAATCCGGCAATGACAGATGAGCAAAGAGCTGATATTACGAATGGAATATTGTTGTGCGCCTCTTGTCACACCATGGTCGATAAAAATAATGGTTCTGATTACGCTGTTTCATGTCTTAAATCATGGAAAGACAGTCACAAAGATTGGCTCAAGAAGAACTTAAACAAAAAAATGTCAGGCAATGAAATTATCGAAAGACGCAGTTTGCTCAACAATATGGAAATTCATGATATCAGCT
>CALKIX010000036.1 GCA_937995665.1 uncultured Hellea sp.
ACCTTTTCTGAATATTGCAAATATGCTTATATTAAAAAAAATTTATCAAAAAAACGAATTATTTTTCTTGATATTCTAATCTCTCTTCCTATCTTGAATGCATGGGTGGACTACTTTTCACCGCGTCAATCAGGGACGGCTGACGCAAACTATATGAGGTTGCTATGAAAGGCGATTATTGTACACGTGAAGGCGCTGAGCGTCTAAAAGAGCAAATTGAGGCCTATTGGGCGGAGCGCGGTCATGATGTCCGTGTGAACCTAATCGCAGGCGGATTTTTAGCGTCTATGCGGTCCGCTCGCACAGATGTTCGCTCTAATCTGATTAATGGCGTTCCGACGCGATCAACAGAGAACTTTGCTTAAACTCAGCCTTTTACAGGTTTAAATCTTTGAGGGCTGATGGCACATCGCGGAAACTCCGCAAGACGCGATCAGCCCCAAGCTTTTCAGCAGGTATTGTTGAATAGCCATAGCTCATCACAATGACGGGCACTTTTGCGTTCCTAGCAGCCATTACATCTGGCTGGCTATCACCAACCATAACAATCTTTCTTGATGTGCCTTTATGGCCCGCTGCCATCCATATGTGGTCAGCAAAGGGTTTGTTGCGTTCCAAGTCATCACTTCCGATTATGCGCTTGAATAATGATGTCAGGCTGAGTTCTGCAATTAAAGGCCGCGCAAGATAGCCAGGCTTATTCGTACAGATAGACAGCTCTACGCCTTGCGTTTTCATAGCCTTTAAAGTCGAGACGACACCATTAAAGGGCTGACTGAGCTGGCATATGTCTTCGGCATAGAGCATGAGAAATAGCTTTTGTAGCTCATCTATGCGGGCTTCGGGTACATTGTGTTCTGCGCGCTCTAATGCGCCATTAATCAGCGCGCGCGAGCCAAAGCCTACGGCCCTTCGGGCCTCGTCAAATGCCGTTTCGGGAAGACCCTCTTCCGCAATCACAAGATTAAGCACACGCACTAAGTCTGGCGCAGTGTCGATAATAGTCCCGTCAAGGTCAAGGCAGAGGGAAAGCCGAGAGAAATCTGTCATGAAATAAGCCAAATAGAATCGTGCGTTGACGCGCATCATCGTCTATGAGGATCGCAAGTCAATGTCTGCGAATCATTGCAGGCGCTATTTGGGGCTTTAGGAGGTCTTTCAATGAGTACACAGCGCGCTGCGATTATCCTTGCTGCTGGCAAGTCAACCCGAATGAAATCATCTCGCTCTAAGGTGCTCCACCCCGTAGGCGGGCGCTCTATGTTGGCTTGGACAGCGGATTTGGCGCGGTCTGTTGGGGCAACAAAGATTGTCTGCGTTGTAGGCGAAGCAAATACAGATGTTCGCGCCGCTGCTGAGGCGCTAGGGCTAGACATCGCTGTTCAAGAGCCGCAGCTCGGCACAGCACATGCCGTGCTCGCCGCAAAAGGCGCGCTGGCGGGTTTTAATGGTGATGTGGCCGTGCTTTATGCCGATACGCCGTTAATTGAAACGCCAACAGCCGAGCAGGTCTTTGATAGCCTATCTCAAGGCTCTGACGTCACCGTTCTAGGTTTTGAACCAGAGGAGCCGGGGGCCTATGGCCGCCTTATTACCAAGGGAGATGAGCTGCTAGCGATTGTCGAGGCTAAGGAAGCTACGCCTAAGCAACTCGCTGTAAGGCTCTGTAATAGCGGCGTTATGGCGGCCTCGCGCGCAGATATGTTCGCCGCACTGGACAAGGTGGATAATAAAAACGCCAAGGGCGAGTATTACCTGACGGACATCGTTGAAATTCTTCGAGACATGGGCAAAACAGCTCGCGCGGTCAGCGCCTCTGAAACCGAAGTCATGGGCGTAAATTCGCGCCCGGATCTGGCTCTCGCCGAAGCGGCCTTTCAGAACCGTATGCGCGAGCGGGCGATGGAGGCGGGCGTAACGCTGCGTGATCCCGCCACAACTTATTTTTCCTATGATACAGAGATTGAAAATGATGCCGATATTGGCGCGAATGTGGTCTTTGGGCCGGGTGTGCGTGTTGCTAAAGATGCTATCATTCACCCTTTCTGTCATTTGGAAGGCACAAGCATTGGGCAGGGCGCGCTTATTGGCCCCTTTGCAAGGCTGCGCCCTGGTACAGAGATGGCGGCAGGGTCTAAGGCAGGTAATTTCGTTGAAACGAAAAAAGCAAAAATTGGAAAAGGAAGCAAAATCAATCATTTATCCTATATTGGCGATGCAGAAGTCGGAGAGGGCGCTAATATTGGCGCGGGCACGATTACTTGCAATTATGATGGTTACTTCAAACATCAGACAATTATTGGCGATGGGGCTTTTGTCGGAACCAATAGCTCGCTTGTCGCGCCTGTAACTATTGGGGCTGGTGCCTATCTGGGCAGCGGCGGCGTGATTACAAAAGATGTGCCTGCTGACGCTTTGGCGGTTGCGCGGGCGCAGCAAGTCAATAAAGAGGGCTGGGCGGCGCGCTACAATGCGGCGCAAAAGAAACGTAAAGCAAAAAAGAGTTAAACGATGAATGTGGGTAAAGAAAATGCTGCTATGGCCGCGCTTGATTTTGTCGAAGATGGTATGACTTTAGGGCTGGGCTCTGGTTCCACGGCTGAAATATTCCTTGAGCGCCTAGGGGAGCGCGTTGCGGGCGGGATGAAAGTGCAAGGCGTACCAACATCACAACGTACAGCTCAAGTCGCTAAAGAGCACGGCGTTCCGCTGATTGAGCCCGACAAGGTCGAGAGTATTCAGCTTACTATTGACGGCGCTGACGAAGTTGACCCGCAGTTCAGCCTGATTAAGGGCGGCGGGGCATGTTTGCTGCGCGAGAAAATCATCGCCCATGCCTCAGAACGTATGGTTGTGATTGTGGATCCGTCAAAGATGGTCGACACATTAGGTGCATTTGCGCTGCCCATTGAAGTTGACCCTTTCGCCATGGCGCTTACGGCAGAGAAGATTTACGCCGCGCTCATGAAAAGCGGCTGTAGCGATGCCACGACGGTGCTGCGTCAGAATAAAGATGGCTCAGGCCCGCTTATTACAGATGGCGGTCATTTTATCTTAGATAGTGAATGCAAGAAAATCCCAAAGCCGGCTGAAACCGCGCACCTCCTCTCAAAAATACCAGGCGTGATGGAGCATGGTCTGTTTATTGATTTGGCTGATGTCATCATTATTGGCGAAACCGATCATGCCAAAGTTATGGAATTGGCGCGTGAATAGCGCGATTAGAAAGTCTAAAATTTATGTCTAAATATGATTACGACCTTTTTGTCATTGGCGCGGGGTCGGGCGGGGTTCGCTCGGCGCGTATGGCGGCTCAGCTTGGGAAGAAAGTCGGTGTGGCCGAGGAAAGCAAGCCCGGCGGGACATGTGTTGTGCGCGGCTGTGTCCCTAAGAAATATCTCGTTTACGGCGCGGAATATGGCCGCGCAATAGAAACTGCGCAAAAATATGGCTGGTCGGTTGATAGTGTAAGCTTTGACTGGGCTGCTTTGCGTGATGCCGTTCAAGCCGAGGTTAACCGCCTTTCTGGCATTTATAATAATATCTTGGAAAAAAATGGTGCAACGCTCTACCGCGAGCGCGCTGAATTTGTCGACGCCCATACGGTGCGCCTAACAACGAGCGGGAAAGAGGTTACCGCCAAGACGATTTTGATTGCTGTGGGCGGGCGTCCTTGGGCGCCATCGGTGAAGGGGTTTGAGCATGCTATCAGCTCTGATGAAGCTTTCTTGCTCGATGAGCTGCCTGCGAACGTTTTGATTATTGGCGGTGGATATATCGCCTCTGAATTTGCGGGTATCTATGCGGGAATGGGTGTTAAAACTGTGCAGGCTTACCGTGGTGATAAGCTACTCAAGGGCTTTGATGAAGACGTGCGCGACGCGGCGGGCCTCTTGCAAGAGCAAAACGGCATTGATGTACGCTATAACCTCTCGCCGACTGAAATTAAGAAGACCAGCGGCGGCTATATCGTCAAATTTGATGACGGTACAACCATTGGTACTGATCTTGTCTTTATGGGCACAGGCCGCAAGGCGCATACGGTTGGTCTGGGCCTGGAAAATGCAGGCGTGAAGACTGATAAAAACGGCGCGGTTATTGTCGATGCTTATTCCAAATCTAGCGTGAAGAATATCTATGCCGTCGGCGATGTGACCGACCGCGTAAACCTGACACCTGTGGCTATTCGCGAAGGTATGGCTTTTATCGATACGGTCTATAACGACAATCCTACAGCTTATGATCACACAAATATTGCTAGCGGCGTCTTTACTCAGCCGCCAATTGGTGTCGTGGGTTATACGGAATCGGATGCGCGCAAAGAATTTGGCGATAAGATTACGGTCTATACGACCAGCTTCCGTCCAATGAAAAATGTGCTGGCTGATAAACCACAAAAATGCTTCATGAAGCTCATTACCCAAGGCAAAAAAGAAACCGTTATTGGTATCCATATTGTTGGTGATGATAGCCCTGAAATTATACAGGCCCTTGGAATTTGTGTAAGAGCGGGGCTGACGAAAGCTGATTTTGATAGTACCTGCGCGGTACATCCGACATTGGCTGAGGAAATTGT
>CALKIX010000037.1 GCA_937995665.1 uncultured Hellea sp.
AGCTGCGCATCGCCTGTGCCGGGCGGCATATCGATGATGAGATAATCCAGCTTGCCCCATTGAACATCCCAGAGCATACGCGAGATTGCCCCTTGCACCATAGGCCCGCGCCAGACTATCGGCCCGTCATCCTTGGTCAGAAAGCCAATAGACATAATTGTGAGCCCGTGCGCATGGAGCGGGGCAATCATTTGGCGCTCTTTATATTCGATGCCGACGGCGCGCTTACCTTGAAGGCCCAGCAGGATGGGCGCGCTAGGCCCGTGAATATCGGCGTCGAGCAGCCCGACCTTATGGCCGAGCTTGGTGAGTGCACAGGCCAGATTGACCGCCATGGTGGATTTGCCGACCCCGCCCTTGGCAGAGGAGACAGCCAGCACTGTGCCTATTTCGCTATCGCCTTGGTAACCTTCGGGTCGGCGGGCTTGATGGGGATTGCCGCTCTTGGGCTTGGCCCCGCCGACTTTGGGCGCGGCTTTGTGGGCGGTTAAAATGACGAGAGCTTTCTCCACGCCGCCTAGCGCCGAAAGCGCCTCTTGGGCCTGTGCGCGCACAGGTTCAAAGCTTGCCGCAATGGCGGGGTCAATGGCGAGCACGGCGCGAAGCGTACCGTCTTCAAAAACAAGGTCTTTGAGCAAGCCAGAGGCGACAATATCGCGCCCTGTGCGCGGGTCTGTAATCTGCGCGAGGGTTTTGAGGGCAAGCGTTTCTGAATAGGTCATAGGCTCTATATCTTAGGCGGCGTTTGAGTTTAAGGCAGCGCTTTTTGCGGCCCAGACTGTGCTTTTTTACACGCTAAATCAATGGCGCCATTAGCAAAGAGGCGTAAGGGCGGGTTCACGCTTTGAGACTTGGATTGGGCCGCGCCGCTAGCGGGGCGAAAATCAAGGATAAGGCTCCCATCTTTCAAGCGTTCAATTTTAGACGGGGCCGCGGGCAGAACGGCATGGCGGCGAATGTCTATTTTAGGGCCTTGCGGTGTGAGCCGGTAAATATTGGCATTCTCTTTGCCTGCTGTAATCACCCAGAAATCTGGCGAGAATTGGCCGAGCGGGACGTCAATCACGGGGGCCAGAGCGCGGATATTTTCGCCGAGCAGGTTTTGACTGCCCTCTGTCGCATAGTCATAATATATCAGCCCGCCATAGGCTGCGCCTTTGTCATAGCCAGCAAGCCAGCCCTCTTTTAGCGGCGTTGCCGCTGAGAGTGCGCCGCGCGTGACAGATATGCCGCCAATGGTGCCGCCCTCGAAAAAGGGTAAGGCTTTGGCCTGATCTTTAAAGTCAGTATAACCCACGGCGCAATACTCGTCGGGGCGGTTGACTTTGATGTGGCGCGCTTTTGCCGGGGCAGACGTTTTGAGTTCAAGAAATGTTTTAAGGGCTGATTGGCTTTGGAGGGGCTTATCTTTACTCGCCAAAACCATTTGCGCCGCTGCGCGTACTTGCGCAATGGGGTGGGCCATACGCCAAGCTTTAAGCTGCGCGCTTATATCCTGGCCTTGCTGGTGGCTGGCGAGCATTGCGGCGATGGTCATGTTGAAATCTGTTCTATGGCCTAAGGCTTTAGCCGTGAGCGTTTTGGCTTGCGCGGTCTCAAAACGCCCCAAAGCTGCGATGAACTGCGGATGGGCGCGGGCATTTTCGCGCGGTTTTGCGCTCAGCGCCGCGGCGAGCGGGCTTATCCATGGATCTGGAGTGTCAAAATCAAGTTGGGCTACATTGCGAATATAATTTCGCGGTACGGCTTTATGGTGGGGCAAGATATTAGCAAAGACGCTTTGTGTTTTGGCCGTGTCTGGACGATGCGCCTGGCTTAGCTTTGGTGCTTGCAGGAGCGCGTCTAGCCCCGCTGCGCGGCCCATAGGGCTCATTTGACTGTCTTCAGATAGCGCTTTTGCAAATCCGAGATAAAAGCCATCTTGCCGATTTTTATGACGATGTCGCAGAAGCTGCGAAATACCAAGAGCGGCCTTTGCGCCGGTCTCTGAACTTTCTAACCCGCGTAGTGCGGCGAGCAAGGCCCGAAAGGCAGAAGCGGGGTCGGTGCTGTGCAATTGATCATAGGCTGCAATCACGCTTGGGCTATCCCCAGAGCGCAACAGCCCTAATAGGGCAGAGCGGGCTTTGGCACTATCGACATAGCTAAGCAAATTGGCAATGGCGGGCGAGGGATAAAGCGCGGCCGCGCTGGACAGGCCGCTAATATCGCGCGCCGAAAGCGGCGCTTGCATTTTGGCGCCAAGGGCTGCGGAGATAACCTCCTGGGCCCCGGCGCGAACAATAGGATCTTTGTGGGTCAGCGTTTGAATGGCCCGCGATCGCATAAGCGGGGAGAGCGTGCTTAGCATTATGTCCTTATGCAGTTTTGGATTCTGGCGAGGCCATAGGGCGGCGATTTTGCGCTGCTCCTCGGGGCTATATTTAAAGCCGCCTTTCGCTAAGAGCGTTTGGGCACGGCTGACCTCCGCGGGCTTTGGGCTCGTAAGTTGCTGGAGCAGGGCCTGCTTGGACTTATCCCCAAAGCGTAGGTACTCTCTATGCAACACAGAATAATCATAACTTTGCGGATTATGGCGCGCTGTAATATCAAGGCAGTGATTAAGGGTTGTGCAGATATTTTGCTCAGCGCGGCTCAACGGATTTTGCGCCTGCGCGGGCGCCGCTAATGTAAGCGCTAGCAGAGTTGAAACCGTGATGTATATTTTCCCCGTATTACGCATGGCTTGCCATAGGGCTATACAAGAGCAGTTTCAAGCGGTTAGCGCGGTTTGGGCGTAACAAAACGACTAGAAGGTCAATATTTGCAGATAAACTAGCTGTTGCCCTAGAGACACAGCAAGGAACCTTTTTAAAAACACCTTATCATTGACCTTGTAAAGCTAACTTAAATCCTGTTAGCTACCGTAAATAAGATATATGCAAATATATGCATATATGAATCGATAAAAAAATAATAAATTAACACGCAACACGTCCATCCAACTTTTAAGGGGAAAACATGCCTAAATACACTAAAAGTACTTCAACGATCGCCTTAATGACAGCGACATTGTTTTTCGGAAATGCAGCATTCGCTCAGAATAGCAGTGTTTTTACAGATGAAATCATTGTCACGGCGACCAAAAAGTCTGACGGCGAAAATGTACAAGATACAAATATTGCTATTACGGCCATCGGGGCTGATCAATTGGAAGCTTTTCAAGTGCGAAACCTTTCGGATCTAAGCTTCAAAATTCCGAACGTTCAATTAGACGAAGTTGGAACAGTCAAAGGTGTGGCTAACTTTACGGTAAGGGGTTTGGGCGTGAACTCCTCTATCCCGTCAATTGACCCGACTGTAGGGACTTTTGTAGATGGCGTTTATCTTGGCATTAATGCTGGCGTGGTTCTCGACCAATTCGACATAGATTCCGTTGAAGTGCTCCGCGGGCCGCAGGGCGTTCTTTTTGGGCGAAACGTGACGGGCGGTGCGGTTGTACTTAATACGGGCAATCCAACAGATGAATTTACGTTTAAAGCCAAAACGGCGGTTGATTCAGGTCTTCGCGGCACAGGCGAGAATTATCTTGTGCAAGGCGTGGTCTCTGGCCCGATCTTTGGCAATTTAAAAGGCAAACTTGCGGGCTATTATAATGAAGATAAAGGCTGGCATGAAAACCTGCTAGATAATAGTAATTTTGGCGCAAGTGAAACAAAGATTATCCGCGCCGCTCTTGAATATGATGGCAATGAAGGTATCAACATACTGGCGAAGCTAGAATTGGGCGATACAGAGGGCGACGGCCCCGCTTCCCAAAATCACCCAACCGAAGCTGGCCCAACTGCGGGAATACCAGCACTCACAAACCCAGCTTTGGGCTTTGACCGCGAGAGCTTTGATTTCTCGATTGATAATCGGGGTTTTGCTAATCACGATTGGCTGCAAGGCAGCTTGCGAGTCGATTTTGATACTGAATTTGGTAATGGTAAAGTTACCAATATTTTGGGCTATCGCGATTATTCTCTCAAAGGCTCTTCTGACATTGATGCAACACCTGTTGGCATTTTTAACGGCGGTGTTGGTGTCGAGCAGGATCAGTTGTCTTTCGAAACGCGCTACAATGGACGTTTCTATGATGATAAACTCGATTTTACGACAGGTTTTTTCTACTTTGAACAAAACCTAGAATATTCTGAGCAGCGCGATGTCTTTGTATCTGCAGCGGGCAGTGTTTTCCCATTTGATGGCGGCGGCGTCCAAGATCATCACACCTTTGGTGTTTTTGCGTCGGGTGAATATGATGTCACTGACCGTCTTTCTGTCAATGCGGGAGTGCGCTATACGGAAGAAAAGAAAGAAGCTGATATTGCTCTTGTCGCTTCTGTGCTTACAGGAGGCGTTGGCGCGTGTATCATAACTGAAGGTGATGATCGCTCTTCGACCTTCTGTCCGACGACGGCTTTCCCTGATTTCGAGACAGATAACTGGTCTCCTAAAATTGGACTGGGTTATGAGGTTCAAGACAATCTACGCCTTTACGGACATTGGTCACGGGCCTACCGCGCGGGCGGGTTTAACCTGCGAAACACGGCTTTAGATCCAACAGATCCTCTTCAAAGCCCTGGCCCGTTTGAGGATGAGCGTATCGATAATTTCGAAATTGGCTTCAAATCTGAACCTATTCCTGGCGCTAGAATTAATGTGTCTGCCTTCTTTAATGACATTAGCAATCTACAGCGTGAAATTAATGTACCATCGCCAACAACTGTTGTGCAGCAAGTTATTACAAATTCTGCCGATGCTGAAATTTACGGCTTGGAAGCGGATGCGCTTTGGCCTTTGACAGATAACTTTGTCGTTTATGGCTCTGTTGGTATTACTGAGGCCCAATATACGGACGTTTTTGTTAATTTATTAGCCTCAAGCCCGACGGAAATTAGTCTGCAAACGCCAGCACTCTTAGAGGCGGCAGAGGATCTAGACATTCCGCGTCTTGCGCCTCTCACGGCGAATGCTGGCTTTACCTACTTCCTAGAAACGGGCTTTGGTCTTGCCACGCTAAATGGCAATTATGCTCATCGCGACAGAGCGGCCTTTACGGATAACAACCTTGGTTTCTTTAATGCGCAAGACCGCTTTGATGCGAGCCTTGGATTTGATATTCAGGACACAGGTGTGAACCTGACTGTATATGGCAAGAACCTGACTAATGAGGTTCTCCATGGCGGCGATACGGTGCTGAGTTCAGCTGTTAACGGAACCTTCTCTCCTTTGGCTAAGGGACGGGTTATCGGCGTCGAGCTGAACTACGAATATTAAGCCTGGCGCTTAAATCATAAAACAAGATGCCTCGCCTTTTAAGGCGAGGTTTTTTTATGCGTAAAGGTCATATATAGCGCCGCGGTTTTTTGCAGTGTTGACTAGATATTAAAGGAAAAAGGATGGTGGGCGATACTGGGATTGAACCAGTGACCCCTACAATGTCAATGTAGTGCTCTCCCGCTGAGCTAATCGCCCGAATTTATCCGAACCATCCTTGGGAAGGGCGCGTATATCGCCGCGCTAGCCGCTTATCAAGCCTAAATTTGAGCTTTTAAGCGCTTTAGGCTGCAATCAGTTTATCAACTTCATCCACGAGCTGGCGTAGGTGCACGGGCTTTGATAAAACGGTCTGCTCAGAGGCGCCAACATCTGACATGGCGACAGCGGCAAAGCCTGTAATAAACATGATTTTTATGCCAGGGGAGAGTGTTTCGGCCTGTTTGGCAAGTTCAATGCCGTCCATGCCGGGCATCATAATATCGGTCAGGAGCATATCAAAGGCGCCATCCGCAAATTTTAATGCGCGCAGGGCCCGCTCGCCATCAGCGCAGGCAATGACATGATGACCAGCCTTTTCGAGCGCTTTCTCGAAAAACTTGCGCATTGCATCATCATCTTCCGCATATAGTATCGTCGCCATTACCCTAATTCCTACTCTTTCTTATGCAGTGCACCCGTGAGGGGCTAATTTTTCTCGCTTTACAGGCGAGACTGCTTTATTGTGACACGATGTTTTCATCTTTGTTCATGCCATGCACAAAGCTCGCCAATTGCGATGTTTTTAAAGGGAGTCTCTTAAAATTCTCTAAGCAAGAGCCGATTATTTAATGCCTGCGCCGCAAAACATATATGAAGCCAAGATGCTGGAGGCGTTTGAGCCGGCTTTAACCGTGAGCGCGCCCGCGCATTGGCGCAGCGGCGTTATATTTGCTTCGCCCCATTCGGGACGGATTTATCCTGAGAGTTTTGTCTCGCGTTGCGATCTCCCGCGCTTAGCGCTTAGGCGCAATGAGGATGCTTTTATAGATGCGCTATTTGCGCCCGCCCCCGCGCTGGGCGCGCCCTTGCTGGCGGCAAATTTCCCGCGCTGCATTGTCGATGTGAACCGCGCGCCTGATGAGATGCCTCGCCATTGGATAGGTATGGCGGCCAAGGAACCTAAAAAAAGAAGACGGGCTAAAACTATCGCCGCGCGCGCCGATGCAGGGCTGGGGGTTATCCCGACGAGCCTTGGCGAATCTGTGCCGATTTATTCAGAGCCTATAAGTCCAGAGGTCGCGCCCGCCCGTCTCCAGGCGCTTTATTATCCTTATCATGAGGCTTTAATGGAGTTGATAACGGCGGCGAGCCTGCGCTTTGGCAGCGCCTTGCTGATTGATTGTCATTCTATGCCTGGCTTTGCCCCCATGGGCACGCGCAGACCTGATGTCATATTGGGGGATTGTTTTGGCCAGTCTTGCCGCCTTGTGACTTTACAGCTTTTAGAGGGGGCGTTTGAAAAGCGAGGCTATAATGTGGCGCGCAACTATCCTTATGCGGGTGGTTTTGTAACCGAGCATTATGGTAAGCCAGATTCGGGGATTGAAACCTTGCAAATTGAGATTAACCGCGATCTTTATTTAAACCCAATCACCCTAAAGCCCAAGCGGGGCTATGATAACCTTGCTAAAGATATAGAGCAAATTATTGGCGAAGTGATAAATGCAAGAGACGCGCAAGCGCTCATCGCGGCGCAATAATCGACTTTCACTATTTTACGAATTTGAAAATGTTCATACTGGCCGCCGCTATGGCGGCCAGTATGAAACTCTGTGGCCGAAGCTTTGGGGGAAGGGGGAGCCTATCAGCCACGCCTTCGCATTTGGGGACGCGCGGTGACATTACAAGGGGGCTTACGAAATTGTAAGATTAGCGGCCGAAGGTCTCTTTAACCCTATTTTGTTCTGTTTTGATACACGCGTGAGGCGATTCCCCTAATAGCCGCTCTAAAATGGCTGCAAATCCCTCCCCTAGAGGGCGAACACGGGGCGCGAGACTGGCACGGCTCTTGCTCTCCTTAGAGGCGAGACACATAACAAACCGCCCAACACGAATAGGGGATCCTATGACCAATGATATTGATCTACATGTCGGCAAAAGATTACGCCGCCGCCGCCGCCTTTTAGGCTTAACTCAGCAGTCTTTAGCAGAAGAGGTAGGTATAAGGTTTCAGCAAATTCAGAAATATGAGTGCGGGGCCAACCGCGTCTCGGCCGCGCGCCTCTTTGAGCTTTCCGAAGCGCTCTCTGTGCCGATTCAATATTTTTACGAGGGACTCTCAGAACTTAATGACCCTATTTTCAATGAGCCCGACCCCTCAATCATTGCGCCGGATGTGCTGTCGAAAAAGGAAACAATGGATCTCGTGCGCGCCTATTATTCTATGGGCGAGGGGCCGCGTAAGCATTTACTCGATCTGGCGAAGTCTCTTGAGGCCAATAGTAAACCCGCACAATCAGGCTTGCGCCTTGTGACGCCTTAAGCGCTGCGACCATAAGCTCTTTCGCGATGGCGGGCGGCATGATAAGCCCGCCCTATGAGTGAGTATTCAGATAAAGATTTAAGCGCCCGCCTGTCTCTCATGGCGGAGCTTTCCTGGGCGGCACGGGCCATCACCCTGCCGCTTTTTGCGCAAGACATGGCCGTGACCAATAAGGCGGACACAGGCTATGACCCTGTCACCGCAGCCGATGTTGAGGCCGAGCGGGCTTTGCGCGCCCTTATTATCGCCGCGTTCCCCTATGATAGCATCGAAGGCGAAGAGCTGGACGATATTGACGGCTCCAATGATTGGCTTTGGACACTTGACCCCATTGACGGCACGCGCGCTTTTGTGGCGGGTATTCCCGTTTGGAGCACCCTGATTGCCGTGAGCTATAAAGGCGCGCCCGTTTTGGGGTTGATTGATATTCCCGCGCAAGAAAAGACATTTTGGGGCGCGCCGGGACGCGCTTGGCTAGAGCAGGGCGAGGAGAGCATCCCTCTGAACAGCCGTGATTGCGCGGCGCTTTCGGAGGCGATTTTGGGCTGCACGGAGCCGCTGGCCATGCTGCGACCGGGCGAGCTTGCCGCTTATAATATTATTCGCCGCGGGGTGCGGTTCTCGCGCCTTGGCCTTGATGCTTATGGCTATGCTATGGTGGCTCAAGGGCGCATGGATATTATCATTGAGGCGCAGCTTAAGCCCTGTGATGTACGCGCGCTTATGCCCGTGATTGAAGGCGCCGGCGGGAAGCTGACCAATTGGCATGGCGGCTCGGCTGTTGACGGCGGGCAAGTGGTCGCCGTGGGCGATGCGCGTCTGCTGCCAGAGCTTTACACCTATCTTGGCCGCGCCATGGATGACTAGGTGGGCGCAAGCTTGACGAAGGCGGCGGAACCCCCTAACTCCCGCATCCATAAGCACACTTAAAATCCCACGGGAAAAATAGCTATGTCCAATGAGAACTTTATGAGCGCAAAGGCTTGGCCTTTTGAGCAAGCCCGCGCAATTTTGCACCGTTTGGATATTGAGAAAAAACGCGGCATAGCGCGCGGCGACAAGCCCGTTATTTTTGAGACAGGCTATGGCCCCTCAGGTCTGCCCCATATCGGCACCTTTGGCGAGGTTGTGCGTACCACTATGGTGATGAACGCCTTTATCGCGCTGACCGAAGGCAAAATCCCGACCAAGCTGATTTGCGTGTCCGATGATATGGACGGCATGCGCAAAGTCCCGCCAACAGTGCCTAATCCTGAAAATCTCAAAGAATACCTGCAAAAGCCGCTCACAGATGTGCCAGACCCGTTCGGCACGCATGAGAGCTACGGCGCGCATATGAATGCGCGGCTACGTGCCTTTTTAGATGGTTTTGGCTTTGAGTATGAATTTTTATCGGCCACCGCGCTTTATCGCAGCGGCGCTTATGACGCGCACCTCCTCAAGGCTTTGGAAAGGTTTGACGATATCATGGCCGTTATGCTCCCCACACTGGGCGAAGCGCGCCGCGCGACCTATTCGCCCTTTCTGCCCATCTCGCCCACATCAGGGCGCGTGCTTTATGTGCCGATGATTGCAACGGATGCTAAGGCCGGCACCATTACATTTGAAGATGAGGACGGCACCGAGGTCACGCTCCCTGTCACAGGCGGTCATGTGAAACTGCAATGGAAGCCAGATTTTGGCATGCGCTGGGCGGCGCTGGGCGTGGACTTTGAAATGTTTGGCAAAGACCACCAAGATAATGCGCCGATTTATTCGCGTATTTGTAAAATCCTCGGCGGTCAGCAGCCCGTTCAATATGTCTATGAGCTTTTCCTCGATGAAAAAGGCGAGAAGATTTCAAAGTCAAAAGGCAATGGTATTTCCGTGGAAGATTGGCTAAGCTACGCCCCTGCTGAGAGCCTATCGCTCTTTCAATTTCAAAAGCCGCGCACGGCCAAAAAGCTTTATTTTGATGTCATCCCTAAAACGGTGGATGAATATTATCAGCATTTGGCAGGCTTTAAAAAGCAAGACGAAAAAGCTCAGCTGAGCAATCCCGTCTGGCATATTCACAATGGCAATCCGCCAAGCTTTGTCCCGCCTGTCAGCTTTGCGCTTTTGCTTAACCTCGTCAGCGCGGCTAATGCTTCGGATAAAGATATTCTCTGGGGCTTTATTCAGCGCTATGCGCCAGAAGCGAACCCTAAAGACAATCCAGCGCTGGATGATTTGGCGGGATTTGCCGTGCAATATTATCAGGACTTCGTAAAGCCGAGCAAAGACTACCGCGCGCCGAGCGAGCAAGAGCGCGCTGCGCTCGCTGATTTGGTGTCCCGCTTGCGCGCTGTGCCTGAGACGGAAAAAACCGATGGCGAAGCCCTGCAAACGCTTATCTTTAGCGTCGGGAAAGACCATGAGTTTGAGAACCTGCGTAATTGGTTCAAAGCTATTTACGAGGTATGCCTCGGCCAATCCCAAGGTCCGCGCTTTGGCTCTTTTGTGGCCATTTACGGCCCGGACGAAACAGCGGAGCTGATTGACGCGGCCCTTGCTGGCAAGCTGGGATAAGCGCTCTCTGCCATTTTATTTTATAAGGGGCGCTTTTGTGCTATAAGGGCATAATGCTAAGGCCGCTTTTCATACTCCTCTCATTTTTAATGAGCGCGCCCGCTTGGGCAAATTCCGCTGCAGATGTGCGCGCGTTTATTGCTTCTGGCGATTATGAAACTGCGCGAGTTACGGCTGAAACGCTGGAAACGGCTCAAGGATATGCGCTCGCTTCCGAAGCCCTTGCCGCACAAATCCTGCTAGGGGATGTTGATAAAATTAATAGCCGCGCCAAAGAGGCGCGCGCGCTGGCCCTGCAGGCTTTGGCGCTCGACCCTATGCTTTATGAGGCGCAGCTACAATATACTTTGTCTGATGGCTTCGTTACGCGCAGCGCGAATCCGTTGACGATATGGCGAAAAAAGCTTGCGCAGAAAACCTATGCGCGGATTAAAAATTTTCGCACGGCTTATCCAGATGATGCCCGCGGGATGGCGCTAGAGGGGGCGTGGCACCTCGGGATTATTCGAAAGACGGGCGAGAAAAATGCCGAAAAGTGGTTCGGTGCATCGCTGAGCGAGGGGGAACGCCTTTATGAGCAAGCGCGTTCACGCACCCCTAATGATATCGTCATTGAGACAAATTATGCCCTTGCCCTCTTCGCGCTCGACGCAGCTAAGTTCGCTGCCAAAGTCAAAATACTTTTAGAAAGGGTGAGGACTATGACCGCCCAAAGTAACCTGGAGCGCCGCGTACAGGATGTTGCAGCGAAAGTAGAGGCTGCCTTAAGCGAGCCGCGCCGCGCGAAAAAACTCGCCGAAGATTTCCTCGACGGGAAGTAGTCTTATTGTCAGATGGGGGTTATTGAGACACCCAAACGATACGCGCCATCCACTGCACATCTTTCTTTGATAAAATACGGTCATCATATTCGGGGTTAAGGGAGAGCAGCTCTATTTTATGCGCGCTTTGGCGGAGCAGCTCTTTGGCCATGACCTCGCCGTCAATGGTTTTGACAACTACGCGGTCGCCTCTGCGCACTGTGGCATTGGGAGCGACCAAGATTTTATCGCCCGCGCGAAAAACAGGGTCCATGCTATCGCCGACAATTTGCAGGGCGTAAACATTTTCGTCTTCAAGGCCTGGCACGCGCACATCATCCCAGCCCCCGCCTAGCGGGAAGCCTGCATCATCAAAAAAACCCTCATCCCCTGCTTGCGCGAGGCCGATCAATGGAATAGCCGGGCCTTTGGGGCCCGCGTGATCTGCGAAGCGGGCAAAGTCCTCAAAACTCATATTGTGTACGCTTAAAACTTTCGACAGGCTCTCGGTCGAGGGCCAGCGCTGCTTGGAGCCAGATATGCGTTTGGATTTATTGAAGGTTGTCGGGTCAAGGCCAGCTTGACGGGCAAGGCCGGAGGGAGAAGTTGAGCAATATTCGGCCAAACGGTCAAGGGCTGACCATATATCTTTGTGCGAAAACATGGAGAGGTTGTAGGTAAATATTCCTATATCGTCAATGGTTAGATATAAAAAGCCCCGCAGCTCGTAGGAACCGCGGGGCTTGAAAGCTTTTAATTTGTAACGACTTAGTTGTAAGCTGACTCGCCGTGCTGGCTGATGTCTAGGCCGACATCTTCGTCTTCATCGCTAACACGCAAGCCTGTGGTGACTTTGAGAGCAAGCAAGATAACAAAGCTGGCAATCGCTGACCATGCGACAACCGCAAGCGTGCCTGTGAGCTGGACCACGAAGTCGCCATCACCTGTTCCGCCCAGTGCTGCGGCTGAGAGGAATGGCAATAGTAAAATGCCGAGGATACCACCAACGCCGTGAACCGCGAAAACGTCAAGGCTATCGTCAATCTTAAGACGCACGCGGATAAGGTTGACCGCAAGGTAGCACCCAATACCGCCTGCAAGGCCGATAAGCAGCGCGCCGCCCGGTCCAATCACGCCAGCTGCTGGGGTGACTGTTGCAAGACCTGCAATTGTCCCTGTCGCTGCGCCGACCAAAGTTGGCTTACGGTTGCTCATGGCTTCAAAAGCAATCCAGACAAGTGTTGCAACGGAAGCAGAGATGTGCGTGACGAGTAAGGCCATGCCCGCGCCGCCATCAGCGGCAAGTTGTGAGCCGCCGTTAAAGCCGAACCAGCCAACCCAAAGCATAGACGCACCAATCATGACGATGGCAGGACGGTGCGGAACTTCAAGATCATTCGGGAAGCCCTTGCGCTTGCCGAGCATAATGACATAAATCAAAGCTGAGATACCTGCTGTTGCGTGAACGACAAGGCCGCCAGCAAAGTCAACAAGGCCTTTTTCAGCGAGCCATCCGCCGCCCCAAATCCAGTGGCAGACAGGTGCATAGACAAACAAAAGCCATAAAGCTGAGAAAATCAGTACGGGGAAAAACTTCACCCGCTCAACAAAGGCACCAACAATCAATGCTGGCGTAATGACCGCAAAGGTCATTTGGAAAGACAAGAAGACGGATTCTGGAATTGACCCGCTTAGTGCGTCGCGGCCCAGGTCTTTCAAGAACAGATTATCAAGTCCGCCCCACCAGCCATTGGCACCCCCAAAAGCAATTGAATAGCCAGCCACAACCCAGATGATTGAGGCGAGCGCTGCTATGGCGTAAACCTTCATCAGGACTGAGACATAGTTTTTAGCGCGGACAAGACCGCCGTAAAAAAGAGCAAGGCCTGGCAGTGACATAAAGAGGACCAAAGCCGTAGCTGTTAGGATCCAAGCTGTATCGCCAGAGTTAAGCCCCCCATCTTCAGCAAAGGCCATGGCGGGGGTCGCCAGTGCCATAAGTAGGCCGAGTCCAGCCTTTGTATATTTTTTCATAATTCTTTCCCTTGTGATGCGCAGTTGACGCACGTTTATATTTTGGCATCTTAAAGATACTCTTTTATGGGAATGGCCTATCGCCCCGATACAGGGCGCAGGAGTCAAGATAAGGGCATATCTTGTGGATTGTTGTTTGACGATGAAGTTTTATACGAAAAAACCTCGATTTCGCACATTCTATGTGCGGTATCGAGGTTAATATCTTCACCTTTTCGAAAAGGCTTATTGATCACTTGACCAATATAAGGGCGCCTAAGCCGCGGGGCGGCTTAGGCTTTGTGTTTTATGACTGAACGAATTCAGGGTAGGCTTCGACACCGACTTCAGCGAGGTCAAGACCGCGCAATTCGTCTTCTTCTGAAACCCGGATACCGATTGTCACTTTCATCGCGAACCAGATGATCGCTGAGACGATTGAGACAAAGATACCTGTTGCAACAACACCGACGAGCTGCGGCATGAAGGCCACATCTGCATTTGTGAAGGCAACGGCTAGTGTACCGAAGATACCCGCCACCAAGTGAACTGGGATAGCGCCGACAACATCGTCAATCTTAAGCTTGTCTAGAAGCGGAACTGTCAACATCGCAAGAAGTGAGCCTAGGCCGCCAACAAGCATTGCAACAGGAACTGATGGTGTGAGCGGTTCAGCTGTAATAGCAACAAGACCCGCAAGTGCACCGTTTAGCGCCATTGTCACGTCAATCTTACCGTAGCGGAGCTGCATGTAGAAGATTGCGATAACAACACCAGCCGCCGCCGCGATATTTGTGTTTACAAAGATACGGGCGACTGAGTCAGCGTCAGCAATTGTACCCATAGCAAGCTGTGATGCGCCGTTAAAGCCAAACCAACCGAGCCATAGGATGAACACACCGAGTGTCGCCAAAGGCATAGATGACCCTGGCATTGGGTTTACCTTGCCATCAACATATTTACCTTTACGTGCACCAAGGATGATCGCGCCCATTAGAGCTGCCCAGCCACCTGTAGAGTGAACAAGTGTTGAACCCGCAAAGTCAGAGAAGCCTTGCTTATCAAGGAAGCCTCCGCCCCATTCCCATGAGCCGACGATTGGATAGATGATACCTGTTAGGAAGACCACAAAGATCATGAATGGCCAGAACTTGATACGCTCAGCAACAGTCCCTGATACAATAGAGGCTGTTGTTGCGCAGAATACCATTTGGAAGAACCAATCTGAATATGAAGAATATCCAGTCTCAGCATCTTCAGCCGCAAATTCGTAGCCTGAGAAGTCCCAAGCGCCGAAGAAATGCGGGTCGCCGCCATACATAAGGTTATAACCGACAATATAGAACATAATGCCAGCAACAGAATACAAGCTGATATTTTTTAGACACTGCATTGAAACGTTTTTAGAGCGGACGAAGCCAGCTTCGAGCATAGCGAAGCCAGCGGCCATCCACATGACCAAGAACCCGCCTATTAGAAATAGTAGAGTATTAAAGACAAAGCCGTCATTTACGACGGTTGCTGCGACGGCATCATCTGCCATTGCGAGGGCGGGGATTGCTGTCAGCACAGCCGCTCCGCCTATGATTTTTGCAAGTTTATGCATTGGGTTTTCCCTCCGTTTTATAATCATGCAATCTGTTTGAGCAGACAGAGACGGAGTCGCGAGTCGTTTGCACAAGAAAGGGCTGGTTGCACAATATCAGGTCATTAAATGTGCGTGAAAATTTGAATTATGCTCTATTATTGTGCGCAGATCATATTAAAAGTTAATGATGGATAAATTTGTATATAAAATCTTAATACCAGAAGACTGGGAAAGCTTTCGCGTAAGAGGCGAATATCTGGGCAGCGCGCATGATAAGCGCGACGGGTTCATCCATTTGTCAAATCGCGCCCAAATGCAGGGCACCTTGGATAAACATTATAAAGACACGCGCGAAGTCATCATTATTGAGTTTGAAGCCGCGAAGATGAGCGAGGCCCTTAAATATGAAGCCTCCAGAGATGGCGCGCTCTTTCCGCATCTCTACGGCCCGCTAGATTTGGCGCATATGACGCAATTTTGGCCCTTGTCAGCAGGCCTACAAGGGCGCTACGCGGTAGCCGATATTTTAGGATAAATTGATGAGCCTGTTTTACAAAGCCGGAACCTCCCTTCTTCGCAGCTTGCCAGCTGAGCGCGCCCATAAGACAACGATTAAAGCTTTGCGCGCAGGGCTCGGGCCAAAAGCGCCAGCGAGTATGGGCGCGGCGCTGGCCACAAAGGTCGGCGGGCTAAGCCTGCCTAATCCGGTCGGCCTCGCCGCGGGCTTTGATAAGGATTGCGATGTGCCTGATGCGATGCTGGCGGCGGGGTTTGGCTTTGTGGAATGCGGCACGGTCACGCCAAAGCCGCAAGCGGGCAATCCTAAGCCGCGTCTGTTCCGCCTGAGCGAGGATGCGGCCGTGATTAACCGTATGGGCTTTAATAATGGCGGGCTTGATCATTTCGAAGGCCGCCTCAAAGCCCGCCAAGGCAAGAGCGGGATTGTCGGCGCTAATCTGGGCGCCAATAAAGACAGCACAGACCGCGTCGCTGATTATGTCACGGGGCTAGAGCGCCTTTGGGGCTTGTCGGATTATTTCACCATTAATATCAGCTCGCCCAATACGCCGGGGCTGCGCGACCTACAGGCTAAAGACGCCATGGATGAGCTGCTGGGCCGTATTAATGAAGCGCGCGCCGCGCTCGCGGGGGATAAGCCGAGCTATCCAATCTTCTTAAAAGTTGCCCCCGATTTGGAGAGCGCGCAAATTGAGCGCATTGTCGAGCAAGCGCGCACTTACGGCATGAATGCCATTATTGTCAGCAATACGACAATCGCGCGGCCTGATAGCTTGCAAAGCGCGCATAAGGGCGAGGGCGGCGGATTATCAGGCCAGCCTCTCTTTGAAAAGTCCACCGAAATTCTGGCCGAGTTTTACGCGGCCTCTAACGGCACGATTGATCTTATCGGTGTGGGCGGCATTGGCAGCGGCGCGCAGGCCTATGCCAAAATTCGTGCGGGCGCGAGCGCCATTCAGCTTTACTCGGCCCTCGTCTATCAAGGCCCCGCCCTTGTCCAAGAGATTAACCGAGACTTGCTGGCGCGCCTAAAGGCGGATGGTTTTGAAACAATTGCGCAGGCTGTGGGGCGGGGGTAGCTGTCTCATCGCTCGTCGTTTTCTCTATAATTCCAGCAAAATTATAGGCTGACAAAATATTTAGACTGTCCTTTGGGATTTAACGATCCTTTATTTAAAACCGCCCCCTCTGAACGCCATCTGCCTTCAGGCCATCGCTCGCCGCACCCTCGGATAATAAAAGCCCAAGGTCAGCGCTCTTGCGGGGTAGTAAATCAAGAACGCCGCCCAGAGGCCATGTGCGCCCCAGCGCGGGGTGAGGCTATAATGGGC
>CALKIX010000038.1 GCA_937995665.1 uncultured Hellea sp.
ACACCCTTGGCTACCGCATGAAATTTGGGGTCATAGCCCCCTCAACCAATACTAGTGTTGAGCCTGAATATGCTTGGATGCAGCCCGAAGGCGTGACCAATCACTTCTCGAGAATTGAGACGCCTGACATGGAAGTCACGGATAATGAGAGCTTTGGTGAACTTGTCCGTATCATCAGTGAAAATACAATGGACGCCATCGACTCTGTTATGACCTGCGATCCTGGCTACCTCATTATGGGTATGTCTGCGGAGACTTTCTGGGACGGCGCGGGCCGTGCTGAGCAGCTCCATAAAGACTTTGAAGCGCGTGCAGGTGTGGGCGTGTCTATGGGGTCTCATGCCTGCGAAGCAGCACTAAAAGCCTATTCATCGGAAAAGCCGATTAAAAAAATTGCCTGCCTAACCCCTTATATGCCTCTGGGGGATGGAATGGTGAAGAAGTTCTTCACTGAGATGGGCTATGAAGTTTTGGACGTGATTGGCCTAAAAAGCCCTAGCCCAATGCTGATCGCACATGAGAGCGAAGAAAAAATGCGCAATGCTATAATAGAGCTCAACAAGCACGAACCTGATGCTATTATTCAATGCGGAACTAATCTGGCTTGCGTACGCGTTGCCGCAGAAGCCGAAAAATGGTTGGGTAAGCCCGTTATCGCCATTAACGCCGCCACTTATTGGCACGCCCTTCGTGCCAATGGATTTACAGAAAAAATGAGCGGCATGGGCCGCCTACTCTCGGATTTTTAATATGCTCAATTACGAATATGTCCCGATAAATAAGCGAAAGCCGCTTAAGTTCCCAAATGGGAAGCGTGTGGCGCTTATCATTTCATTCAACTTAGAAACATGGGATCTCGTAAAAGATAACGACGCGCCTTATTATGCGGGCGGGCCAGCCGTTCTACCCAATGCCCTACCCGGCAATGTTGCGGATATGCCCAATTATACATGGCGTGAATATGGTCAGCGCGTTGGCGTCTTCCGTATGTTTGATGCGCTTGATAAATATGGCGTTCGCCCCTCATGCACAACCAATGCGGTGACCTTTGATCGCCGCTACGCTATGATCGAAGCGGCGCTGGAGCGTAATTGCGAAATCGTTGCCCATAACTGGGAACAAGGCGAACTTTTATGGGAGCATGCTTTTGACATTGATGCCGAGCGTGATGTGATTGCAAGAACCCTAAAGCAATATGAGAAATATATTGGCAAAAAGGCCAAAGGCTGGCTGTCTTCATCACTGCGAAGCACAGTCAATACCGCGCAAATTCTCGCTGAGAATGGCCTAAGCTTTTATTGCGACCTTCTCAATGATGACCAGCCATATCTCATTCATACGGATGCAGGCCCAATTGTGGCCACGCCTTATTCCAATGAGATAAATGACTTCACGCTTATCACGCGCCGCGGCCATAGCCGACAAGAAGTCGCTGATATCCTAAAAGAAGAACTGCGTGTGCTCTATGAAGAAGGCGCAACAACGGGGCGAATTATGAACCTTGGGACTCACCCTCACGTTTCAGGTCGCGCTTTCTTGACCTCTTATCTGAACGAGTTTTTAGAATATGCGACATCGCTAGAAGATATCTGGTGGTGCACGCGCGAAGAACTTGCAGCATGGTATCTTGAAAACGCTCAAGATCATTTCAGTCAACCCGCCCCTGCAGCGCCATAAGTATCCATGAGCCAAGGCAAAGAAAACAACTATGCGGGCGTCTATGATAATCAACTGGGTTATGGAAAGCGCCCTGCTCTGATACTCATAGATTTTGTCGAGGCCTATTTCATAAAAGACAATGCGCTCTATGCCGACCCGCAAAATGCGCTAGACTCAGCCCTGCGCCTTAGAGACATCGCGCATGAAAAAGACATTCCCGTCATCATCACCAATGTGGTCTATGACCCTAAAGGGATTACGGGGGGCGTATTTTACAAGAAAGCCAAGCCGCTCGTCAATTTCCTAGAGGGCAGCACGACCAGCGGATGGCCCGAAGGTCTTAATATCGTTGAGGCAGATATTGTCGTTAGCAAGCAATATCCAAGTGCTTTTTTTGGCACCTCACTCTCCTCCACGCTCACTGCACTTGGGATTGATACGGTGATTTTAACGGGGCTGACCACATCTGGCTGCGTGCGCGCGAGCTGTATTGATGCAAGCTCCTATGGGTTTCGCCCTATCATTGTAGAAGACGCTTGCGGAGATAGGCATGAAGATCCACATCGTGCGAACCTCTTTGATATGAATGCAAAATATGGCGATGTCGTCACCGAAAGCAACGCCGCAGAGTATCTCAAAAATTTGAACGTCTAGGGCCCTCAATATGCTAACGCTAAAGACTATTTTTAAGTTCATTGTCGCGCTTATAGTTCTGGCCATCCTCGCCCTGGCTATTTTCGCAGCTTTTAACTGGACACTCATTAAAAATATGCGGGCCAATGAGATGAGTGTTGACGCTTATAGCATTGAGACCATGCAGCCACGACAGACGGTTTTGGGCGGGCAAAGCAAAACCCTTTCAGCCCCTCTGGCCACTGAGGTCTTCACGGCGGCGCTCGAAAATTGGGAAGAGACTGGTGGAAAAGCGCTCTTGGTTTGGCATAAGGGTGAGCTAGTTTTGGAGACATATGCTCAGGGCATTTCTCCTGAGGCGCGCTCCAAATCTTTCTCGCTGCACAAATCCTTGCTCGGTCTGGTCGCCGCGACGATGGAAGCGGATGGCATAATTGATTTGGATGACCCGCTTAGCCTTTACATCGATAAATTCAAAAATGATCCACGCGGCGAGCTAACCATTCGTGATATGCTCACCCATCAATCGGGCTTAGAACGTTATCAACTCGCTCCGCCTTCCTATATGGGTTTACAGCTCATGCTGAGCGATAAGATTGAGCGCGCGGCACTAAAGGCTAAAATTGCGGATGAGAACCCAGTCTTTGACTACTCCAATCTAGGTTATCAAGTTGCAGGAGCAGCACTCCGTAAAGCCTTATCTGAGAAAACATCTCAGACCTATGCGCAATATTTATCGCAAAGGGTTTGGCAAAAAATTGGGGCTAATGAAGCCTATCTGTGGTCAGAAACCCAAAACGGCGCGCCGCGCTTTTCTTCTGGCCTTATGGCCGCGCCCAAAGATTGGCTCCAGCTTGGCATTATGATTGCGCAGAATAATGGGACAGTCGTGCCGCAAAGCGCGATAGAGACATTCCTCGCACCGTCTGAGAAAAACCCGAATTACGGATTAGGTATCTGGCGCGGCATGTCCGCCGATTTATCCCGAAAATATGGCCCTAGCACCAAAATGACCGTCGATAGCAAAGCGCCGTTCACCCTTTCTGACATGGTCTTTATGGACGGCTTTGGCGGGCAACGCGTATATATTTCTCAAAGCGAGCAGCTCGTGATTGTACGTATCGGTGATATCCGTTTTGATTGGCAAGACACGGCCCTGCCAAATCTTATCACACAAGCCTTAGAGATCGAGCCCGCCTCAACCGCTCAGTCTGTTGTAACGCTAACGGGCCAGAGCGGGCGCGAAGTTGCGTTGCATATGCTCACCCCTCACCCCCCCGTAGCAAACCCCAAACTCGTGCTCTTCTCTCATGGCGCTTTTTCCGCCCCTAGCCGCTATGACTCGCTGCTAAAGCCGATGGCAGCCGCAGGCCTGCATATCGCCTCTCCGCTGCATGTAGATTCAGAGCTATATCCCGATAACTCAGCCTATAATCCTAAGGATTGGGAATCGTTGCGACTTGAGGATATGACATTAGCCGCCGCCTATTTTGCAGATAAACCCATAGCCGATAATGGCTGGATTTCGGCGGGCCATAGTTTTGGGGCAAAAATCGCCTTTATCAATGGCGGCGCGGCGCTTGAGCTGGAGGCCAACATAACAGCGCTTGGCAAGCCCAGCCATATTCTTGCAGTCTCCCCGCCCGGCGACTTGCCCCACGGCTTTCCTTCCGCTGCAGCGGCGAATATTGTAAGCCCAACCCTAATCATCACAGGGAATAAAGATATTGTCCCAGGCATGATTTCAAATTGGAAAGACCATTTATTTATACATCATAATATAGCTGAAGGTCTTTCAACTGCGGCGATTTTTGATGACCAAGATCACTATTTCAATGGCCTTTACGGACGCCCAAAGGCTCGCAGTTCGAGCCAAGCGGATGAGGACTTGCTCGCGCTCATAACCGCCTTCACGCAAGATAAAGAGCTGCCAAAAAAGCAAAGCTATTCCCTGCTGAAATAATTATGGCCCAAACGCTTTTTGATAAATTATGGGATATGCACCGCGTCAAGACACTAAGTTCTGGCGAAGACCTCATCGCAATTGACCGTGTCTTTCTGCATGAGCGCACAGGAAGTGTGGCCCTGCGGTCTATGCTGGATACTGGACGCAAGCCGCTGCGTCCCAAACATGTCTTTTGCACAATGGATCATATCGTTTCGATTAAGACCGAACGCCAAAAAGATGATGCGCGTATGCCCAAGGGACAGAACTTCATCCAAGCCACGCGTGACGCCTCTAAGGAAGCTGGCATTGAACTCATTGATGTGCTCAGTCCAGAGCAAGGGATTGTGCATGTCATCTCGCCCGAAATGGGCATTGTGCAGCCCGGCATGACGCTGGTGTGTCCTGATAGTCATACTTGCACCCAAGGCGCGCTCGGTGCGATGGCTTGGGGTATCGGTTCAACGGATGCAGAACACGCCATGGTGACAGGCACGCTGAGGCAAAGAAAACCGCCGCAAATGCGCATTACGATTGATGGCGCGTTTCAATCTGGTGTTACGGCAAAAGATCTAGCGCTCTATATCATTGCACAATTTGGCGCCTCTGGCGGCTCCCGCGCCGCGATAGAATATGCAGGCTCAACGATTGAGGCCATGTCCGTCGAAGCGCGCCTGACCTTGTGCAATTTGGCCGTAGAGTTTGCGGCCTTTACCGCGATTATCGCGCCCGATGCAATAACCGCCGACTATCTCAAAGGCCGTCAATATTCGCCCAAAGATTGGGAGGGTGCAACGGCACAATGGGCCACGCTTAAATCCGACAAAACCGCCAGCTTTGATATAGAGTACCATATCAAGGCAGAAGACGTTCCGCCTATGGTGACATGGGGCACAAGCCCAGAGGATGCCGTCTCAATATTTGGCGCTGTTCCTCATACTGAGAAAGAAAGCTCCCGTGATTATATGGGCCTGACCGAAGGGGCAGCTATGGAGAGCCTAACCCTTGGCGGCGCGTTCATTGGCTCTTGTACCAATTCGCGCATCTCTGATCTCCGCGCCGCTGCTGCCATATTGAAAGGTCGCCATATCGACAAGAACTTGCGCGCGATCTGCGTACCCGGTTCTATGGCCGTCAGGCGGCAAGCCGAGGCAGAAGGGCTGGACATCATCTTTAAGGAGGCCGGTTTTGAATGGGGCGCGGCGGGCTGCGCCATGTGCTTTTATGCTGGCGGCGATACCTTCGCCCCTGGCACGCGCGTTATCTCTAGCACAAACCGCAACTTCAAAGGTCGGCAAGGCCCTAATGTGCGCACCCATCTGGCGAGCCCAGCCATTGTCGCTGCCTCTGCGATTGCGGGCCGCATCTGCGCGCCTTCTGAGCTCGAAAAAGGAGGCTCTAATGGCCAATAATCCTTTTAAGCAACACACAGGCATAGCCGCGCCGCTACTCGAAAATAATATAGATACAGACCAAATCATTCCCTCGCGAGAGATGACGTCAGTCTCAAAAACGGGCCTTACGGGTGGCCTCTTTGCTGGGCAAAGATATATAAAAGGCCGGACGCTCAATCCTGAATTTGTCCTCAACCAGCCAGATTATGCCGGCGCAACGATACTCATCTCGGGGCAAAACTTTGGCTGCGGTTCGTCAAGAGAGCACGCGGTCTGGGCGCTTAAAGAATATGGCTTTAGGGCTGTTATCGCAGAGAGCTTTGGCGAAATTTTCTATATGAATTGCATTAGAAACGGCATTTTACCGATTAGCCTGAGCGCCGATACTATAAAGCAATTACCCCGCGAGATAACAATTGATCTTGTAGCGCAAAGAATTGGCGCTATTCCTTTTGATATAAATCAAGCCGATAGAACAATGCTGCTAAAAGGCTTGGACGCCGTCGCTTTAACCCTAGAACATAAAAGCGATATAGAAGCTTTTCTGCTTAAGGACAAAAAGCAAAGACCTTGGATATATAGCTAGAAATGGCCTAAATCACGCCGCCGCTTTTTAGCTGCGAAATATCCAGCCCAAGCTCTAATAAAATCTCTTCCGTATGCTCGCCAGCCTTTGGCGGGTCCAAACGTAATTCTGGACGTGCCTTATCAAAACTAATGGGGAGCGCAGGCAGTTTACAGCGCCCGCCATCTTCCATTTCCATATCCAGCAGACCGCCTTCAGCGTTCAGGTGCGGGTCATCAAAAAGCTCTTCGGGTTTTCCAATTGGCGCGAAGGGAAGTCCTAGATTTTCAATCTTATCCATAAGCTCCGCCTTAGTCAGCGCTTTAAAAGCGTCGATAATCTGCGGCAAGAATTTGTCTTTATGAATAACGCGGTCACGGTTCTCGCGCAGGTCAGGATCATCGATTAGATGCGCGAGACCGAAAGCCTCGCAGAAGGTTTTCCACTGCCCATCAGAGACAACCCCGACAAAAACTTGCTCGCCATCTTTAGTATCAAAGAGCTGATAAATCGCCCAGCTAGACACCCGCGCAGGCATAGGCGCAGCCGCTGTGCCCGTGACGGCTTTTTGCGCCATATGCTGACCCACAAGAAAAGCCGTTGTTTCATAAAGCGCAGCAGAGATATGCTTTCCCTTGCCTGTGTGGTGACGCTCATTAAGCGCTGCGAGCGCCCCCATAGCGCCAAACATTCCACCTGTAATATCAACCACGGAAGAGCCCGCGCGCAAGGGACGCCCGGGAGGCCCCGTCATATAGGCCAGTCCTCCCATCATCTGCGTGACTTCATCCAGCGCTGTGCGGTGCGAATATGGACCATCGAGAAATCCCTTCTCCGAGACATAAATCAAACCCGAATTAATCGCAGATAGGGCGTCATAGCCAAAGCCAAGCTTATCAAGCGCGCCTGCCCGAAAGTTTTCTATAAAAACATCCGCCCCTTTAATCAGCTCAAGCACGGCGGCTTTGCCAGCCTCTGATTTCAGGTTGATGCAGAGGCTCTTTTTATTGCGATTATACATGGGGAAATATCCCGCCCCTGCGCCGCGCAGTCTTCGCGTTTTATCCCCGCCCACAGGTTCAACTTTAATCACCTCTGCGCCCATATCTGCGAGCATCAACCCCGCGCAAGGCCCCATGACCATATGGGAGAACTCGATGACTTTAATACCGCTTAAAGGAAGGCTCATAATTACTCTCTAAAGTCTTGGTTGATTTGGGCCGCAGTCAGGATGCGGACATCCTCTCGGGCTCCGATGCGTGATAAGAGCTCGCGCAGCGCCCATATCCGAAAAGGCTGGCCAATAATGTAAGGGGTTAAAGTCAAGCCAAGCATTTGCCCGCCAAAGCGCTCATGCTCCTCAGCCAGCATATCGATGGCAGACATAATTTGCTTAACCCAGCTCTCTTCGGTCTGGCGGCGCGTATGCAGCAAGGTGAAGTCCGACAGCTCATAGCTATTGGGGATAAGCATAATGTCTCCCTTATCGGTTTTCGCCATCACGGGCACCTGATCCATTTCCCAATCTAGGCAATAGTCCAGACCTGATTGCGCTAAGAGTTCTAAGCTGCGCGAGGATTGACCGCGCGCGGGCGACATCCAGCCCTTTGGCGAAGGCAAGGCATTGAGCGCCCTATCTATCAGCGCTTCTTCCTCTTGGCGCGAGAGGCCTTCATGGTGAATGTGGTTTGTGGAAACGCCATGGGCGAGAATTTCATGCCCCTCGAGCTTTTGTAAAAGCGGGGCGTAACGGCGCGCGATTTCGCCATTCACAGCGAATGTGGCCTGAGACTTCGCCTCCTCCAGCGCCTCTAAGATACGGTAGACACCCACGCGGTTTCCGTAATCGCGAACGGTGAAATGCCGCAAATCAGGATAAGGCGTGACCATCGCGCCCGGATGCTTATACGGAACCCCGCTCGGATTAAGCGGGAAAAACTCAAGCGGTACAATTAGGCAGATGGCGACTTTAACGCCATTTTTCCATTCTAGCTTTGGCCGGTTTTGAGAAAGCCGCCAGTCGTAAAAGCTATGGTCTTGGCCATAGGCGCGCTTGGGATAGCTCAGATAATCTGTAGATAGTCCGCTCATGGTGCAAACCCCGTTCCGCCCGCCGCCACGCCGCGCGCTTTAATATCTGCAAGCGTGCTATCCCAGTAATTGTCTCTAAAATGCTCCGCTATTTCTTTGCCCGTCGCGAACCAGACATCATCAGTATGCGCGCAAATGTGGGCCAAAGCTTTTTCAAAGACTTTCAGGCGGTGGGGCTGACTGACCAGATAGGCATGGAGCGGTATACACATAACCGTACCAGAGCGCTCGCCCTCTAATAGAAGCTGGTCAAAGTGACGGATCAAAATATCGCTATAGCGGTCGGGGTCCATCCCCATAACGGAATAGGTAATCACATCATTGACCTCGAGCGAATAGGGCATGGAAACAAGCTTGCCGCTCTTAGTCTTTAGCGGCTGAGGCTGATCATCCTGGAACAAGTCACAGCTATACCAAAAGTCGTTCTCTGCAATCAGGTCCAGCGTGGATTCCGTATGCGTAAGAGCAGGCGCGAGATAACCGCGAATGCGCTGACCTGTGGCCTTTTCCACCGTAGCGATTGAATCGTTGAGAACCTCTTGTTCCTGCGCAGGGCTCATACCGTAAGAATAGCGCGTATTATAAATACCGTGACTGAAAAACTCCCAGTCCCGCTTGACGCAATCTTCGATGATTTCAGGATGGTGGTCGCAAAGGGCGACATTCAAACTGACCGAGCCGCGCAGATTATATCTGTCCAAAAGCTCCATAAGGCGCAAATGCCCGACGCGATTGCCAAAGTCTCTTTGGCTATATTGCTGCACATTGGGGATGGCATTTGGCCAAGGCTGACGCTGCGTATTATTGGGCGGCATAAATTCGTAAAACTCAATATTGGGTGCAATCCAAAAGGCAAGCTTCTTGCCACCCGGCCAAACAATTTTGGGCCGCCCCGCATAGGGCCAATAGTCATAGAGATTAGGATCAGCTTTCATAATGATTCAGCCAATCATAAACTTCGGAGACATTAACGACGTCCGCATATTTGATAAGCAAATCGGTCAGATTTGCAAAGTGATAGCTCTCATGCTTATCCGCTACACATTCAATCGGAACAATCGTGCGGTAGCCGCGCGAGAGACTATCCACAGCCGTCGCGCGCACACATCCAGAGGTCGATCCGCCCGTCACGACGACCGTGTCAATCTTATGCCATGTCAAAAAGCTATGCAGCGGCGTTTCAAAAAAAGCGCTCGGCATGCGTTTCGTATATACGGCATCCACATCTTCATGGATTTCGCAGCGATCATCAAATTCGTGGCGCTGGCTTGCTATCTTGATGTTTTGCAGACTATCAGGCGTGTTGGTGCGCGTCCCCCAAACCCCTGCATCGGCGGCATTATTCATAAAGGCCACATGTGTCCATATAACGGGCAGTCCCTTTGCGCGTGCGAGGTTTGAAACATCACGAATATGGTCCATTTGCTTAGGGTCAGTCACATAGGCGGTTTTGAACAAGTCCGGCCGCGTATAAGCTTTTTGCGGATCGACGTTGACGATGGCCATACGTTCCCCGAAACCAAAGCGCTTGCGAGCAGGGTTAGCGCGGATTTCCTCGAAAATCTCTCTCGCCGTTTTATTGGAAATTTCCATGGTCGATTTAGTCATAATCGTAACCCTTTAAGCTTTATCTATCGTGCCTATGTCTATGAGTTATACCTAGTCTGCGCGCAGTTATATGCAGCCTTGAATAACAGAATTATCGGCATGCGATTAAAATTCATTATTTTTTACCAAAACCAAGGCTATCATTTAATCGATAGGCGGATATGAATACTCAGATACTTATAAGTGAAGTTGGCCCTCGCGATGGATTGCAAAACTGTAAAGCTATCATGCCAACCACTGTCAAAAAGCGCTGGATAGAGGGACTTTATGAGGCTGGGCTGCGCGAAATAGAAGTAGGTTCTTTCGTCCCCCCTAAGCTTTTCCCTCAATTAGCAGATACGGCAGAGATTGTTACATTTGCCAAAAGCTTTCCGGATTTATGCGTTCTCGCCCTTATTCCTAATCTGCGCGGGGCGCAGGCGGCACTCGAGGCTGGCGTTGACGCGGTTACCCTCCCCCTCTCCGCCAGCGAGCCTCATAGCCTCAAGAATATGCGGCAAAGCCATGATCAAGTTATCGAAAATGTAAAAGCCATCCGCGCACTTTTCAACGGCGCCCCCAAAGCCCAGCGCCCTCGTTTTGAAGTCGGGCTTAGCACCGCCTTTGGCTGCTCTATTGCTGGGGTGGTGCCCGAAGATACCGTCTTGAAACTCGCGGTTCGCCTTGTCGAGGCGGGCGCTGATGAGCTGGGCTTATCTGATACTGTAGGCTATGCCAACCCTGTGCAAGTCAAACGCCTGATAAACAAAGTGCGCGGCGAAATTGGTCATAGCCGCGTCAAATCCGTTCACTTACATAACACTCATGGCCTTGGCATTGCCAATGCCTTTGCCGCCTTTGAAGAAGGCATTACCGTCTTTGATAGCTCCCAAGGCGGGCTTGGCGGCTGTCCCGCATCACCCGGCGCTAGCGGAAATATCGTTACCGAAGATTTGGTCTATATGTTTGAATCAATGGGTGTAGAAACGGGCGTAGACCTTGAAAAACTCATGGCGCTTCGCACTTTAATTCAGCAAGGCTTGCCCGAAGAAGAGCTTTATGGTTTTACGCCAAAGGCAGGCTTGCCTAAGACATTTTTACCAATTGACCCGCCTCCGCAGACCTCATAGCGTAATAGCATGAATGAACTGACTGAGATAAAGCCCGTTAAAGAACAAGCCATTCGGTCTATTTCCCGTGCCTTGCACGTCATGCAAGCCATTAATCGCCATGGCTCACTTACCATGACCCAGATTTCTAAAGCGGTGGGTATTCCCTACCCTACGGCCTGTCGTATTGTTTATACGCTGGTCAAAGAAGGCGTGATTGAGCGCGAAACCTCTCGCAAACATTATCGCCCCACTGCGCTTTCGCAATCACTGAGCTCGGGCTATCAAGAACGCGCGCGGCTTGTGGCTATAGCGCGAAAACATATTGTGAAGCTCACAAAGGATACGGGCTGGCCCGTCTCCCTCTCCTCGCGAGTGGGGCCAAGCATGGTGATACAAGACTCCACCCACGGTATTACTACATTGACCTATTCAGACTATAATGCTGGCTATACACTTCCGATTGCAGCGAGCGCCTCAGGCATGGCTTATCTGGCCTTTATTGACAAAGAAGAGCGCTCGGAAATTACAGCGCAATTACAGCGAAGCTCCATTGACGAAGATGAAAAGCGCCTCATCACGAATTTGCAAGATATTCACTTCAAGATTATCCGCGAAGATGGCTATGCCTATCACATTAAGAACCTACATACTAAAGACCCTGGCAAAACCTCGAGCATTGCCGTACCGCTTTACCAAAAAGACCAAGTTATAGGCGCCATGACGCTTATCTTTTTCTCCTCCGCCCTGCGCGTGAAAGAAGCTTTTGATAAATACAAGACCTTCATTTTCGAAGCTCAGCATAAAATAAATCAAGACTTAGAAGCTTAGCCAAAAATTTAACCTCAGCTTACATAAAGTTGCTTTTTTTCATCAGCCAGAGAAGAAACACAATGCTGAGAAATTATATAGTTGAGATAATTGGATGGGACTGGAATACAGCGTGAGTGCTTTACGTTATAAGCGGCAATTTTAAGGAATATCATGACGGATCAAGGCGTTCTCATTATCGGGGCTGGGCAAGCGGGATCACAAGTTGCGGCCTCACTGCGCCAAGGCGGCTTTGACGGCGATATCACGATTGTAGGGGATGAACCTGCTCTGCCTTATCAACGCCCGCCTTTATCCAAAGCCTATCTCAAAGGCGAGCTGGAAGAAGAGCGCCTCTATTTAAAACCCGCCGAATGGTACGAGGCCCAACAGGTCAGAACGATCACAAATGAGTCCGTGAGCGCTGTTGATGTGAAGAAAAATACCGCCGTGACGTCATCTGGGCAGACGTTGAATTTTGATCATCTCGTTTTCGCGACGGGTTCACGCAATCGCCAACTCCCGCTAGAGGGGGCATCGCTTGAAAATGTCTTCGGACTTCGCAGCCTAAAAGATGTAGATCAGCTCCGCCCTCATGTCACTAAAGGCAAGAACCTCGTCATCATTGGCGCGGGCTATATCGGCCTTGAAACTGCGGCCGTGGCAAGCGGCCTCGGGGCAAATGTCACCGTCTTAGAGCTCGCCGAGCGAGTCCTAGCGCGCGTTACGAGTCCAGTGATTAGTGCGTTTTATACAAAGCTGCACGAAAGCCATGGCGTAACGATTACGACTAAAACCTCCGCTACCTCGATAAATAGCAGCGGCGGCGCAGTAGAGAGCATCACGCTTTCGGATGGGCAGATACTTCCTTGTGACGCCCTACTCATTGGCATTGGGATTCTCCCCAATATTGAGCTGGCGGAAGAGGCCGGCATTGCCTGTGAAGACGGCATTCTCGTCGACCATGAAGCGCGCACTAATATCCCTCACGTCTTTGCCGCGGGTGATTGCGCCAAGCGCGTTATACAGCCCTATAATGTCTCTGGACGGCTTGAAAGCGTGCATAATGCGATTGAACAGGGCAAAAAAGTTGCGGCAGCGATTATAGGCAAGCCAATGCCAAAAATAGACTGTCCGTGGTTCTGGTCAGATCAATATGACGTAAAGCTACAAATTGCGGGACTCTCATCGGGATATGATAATTACGTGACGCGCGGCGCTATAGAAGATAAAAAATTCGCCGTCTTTTATTTCAAAGATGACGTACTTATCGCAGCGGATGCCATTAATAGCCCGCCAGAATTTATGACTGCAAAGCGCTTGATTTTAGCACAAGCCAAAGCTGACCCTGATCGCCTTGCAGATAGCGCGCAGTCCCTAAAAGAAATTGCAGCAGATTTTAAGTAAACAAAGCAAACGCATTAAGCACTATTACGTGCTTTACACGTTCATTTTCAGACTCTGTATAATATAAAAAACGCGCTCATTGCTCATTGAAATGAGAGTCAATGAGCGCCAGTAATGGGGGTGGCTCAATGAATAATAAGCTACCTTGCATCACGGGAGAAGCCGAGATTCTTTTAACTTCTATTTTGTCGGTTTTCGATGAGATCTGCGACAACTTCTGGCTCGGCCAATGTCGAAATATCACCAAGATTGCTAAATTCGTCTTCCGCAATTTTGCGCAATATGCGGCGCATGATTTTACCGGATCGTGTCTTAGGTAAGCCCGGCGCGAACTGAATGAGATCAGGCGTGGCAATCGGGCCGATTTCCGCGCGAACATGTTTGACCAGCGCTTTGCGCAGCGCCTCAGTAATCTCTGTCCCTGCGGTGCATGTGACATAAGCATAAATGCCCTGCCCCTTAATTTCATGGGGGTAGCCGACAACAGCGGCTTCAGCCACAGTATCATGGGATACAAGCGCGCTTTCAACCTCGGCGGTTCCCATGCGGTGACCTGAGACATTGATGACATCATCAACGCGGCCCGTAATCCAGTAATAACCATCCTTATCGCGGCGGCATCCATCCCCGGTGAAATAGTTGCCGGGATAGGCGGCAAAATATGTATCCTTAAAGCGCTGATGATCACCATAAACGGTGCGCATCTGACCTGGCCAGCTATCTGTTATAATCAGATTGCCCTCGGTTGCGCCTTCTAAGGTTTTGCCGTCAGCATCGACGAGCGCTGGTACAATGCCAAAGAAAGGGAAACTTGCCGCCCCTGGCTTCATGTCGCAAGCGGCGGGCAGCGGGACAATCATTGCCCCGCCTGTTTCAGTCTGCCACCATGTATCAACAATCGGGCAGCGGCCTTCACCCACGACATGGAAATACCACTCCCACGCTTCGGGATTTATAGGCTCGCCGACGGTTCCCAAGATTCGTAGAGATTTACGAGAGGTCTTCTTCACAGGCCCCTCGCCCTCACGCATCAGCGCGCGTATAGCCGTTGGGGCTGTATAGAAGAGCGAGACTTGGTGCTTATCGCAAATCTGCCAGAAACGCGAAGCATCTGGATAGGTTGGAACTCCCTCAAACATCAGGGTCGTCGCACCATTGGCGAGCGGGCCATAAACAATATAAGTATGTCCCGTGACCCAGCCAACATCGGCGCTGCACCAATAAACATCGTCTTCTTTAAGGTCGAAGACATATTCATGGGTGATCGACGCCCAGACCATGTAACCACCAGTGGTGTGTAGAACGCCCTTGGGCTTACCGGTGGAGCCCGATGTATAAAGAATAAAGAGCGGGTCTTCAGCGCTCATGGGTTCTGGTGGGCAGTCATTAGAAACGCTGGCAAGCGCCTCGTGAAGCCAGACATCGCGCCCCTGTTTCATTTTCACATCTCCGCCCGTGCGGCGAACGGTTAGGACGGTCTTGACGATACCAGCAAGCGCGCAAGCTGCATCGCAATTTTCTTTAAGCGGTATAGTCTTTGTTCCGCGCAGCCCTTCATCGGCCGTAATGACAAAGCTACTATCGCAATCAGTAATGCGTCCTGCCAAAGCCTCCGGTGAGAAGCCGCCAAAGACCACAGAGTGCACGGCGCCAATACGGGCACAGGCCAGCATCGCATAAGAGGCCTCTAATATCATTGGCATATAGATGGTAACGCGGTCACCTTTCTTGACGCCATTGGCTTTAAGGACATTGGCAAAGCGGCAGACTTCCAGATGAACTTCGCGGTAACTCAGCGTCTTGCTTTCATCTGGACTATCGCCCTCCCAGATAATCGCAGGCTTATCACCGCGCGTTTCGAGATGGCGGTCAAGACAGTTAGCGCTGACATTGAGAACACCATCTGCATACCATTCTATGTTAAAATCGCCCTCACCCCAAGACACGTTCTTGGCTTTTGTATATGGCTTAATCCAATCAATACGCTTGCCCTGCTCGCTCCAAAATCCTTCAGGGTCTGAAATGGAGTGCTTATACATTTTTTTATAGAGTTCAGGGCTTAGCTTGGCCTGACGCGCAAAAGCCTCAGGCACTGCATAGACAGATTTATCAGTCACATTTTCTCTCCAGTTTTCATACTTTATAGCTGAAAACCTCTAGAAGTAATAGCGCGTTG
>CALKIX010000039.1 GCA_937995665.1 uncultured Hellea sp.
CAAAGTTTTGAGTTATACAATTCAAAAGCCAATCTCATCTGGTCTAGCCTTGAACAGTACAGTTAAATATAATTACCGTAAATATTAAGAAACACCTTGTCCGCCTCCAACATAGACAATTTCAAACGCGCGCTGGGCGCGGCGACTAAGGCCATCGCAGGGGAGCCTGAGCTGGAGGTGAGCTATGGCGGAGATGTGGCTGGCATTGTGCGCGAGCAGATTATGCTCCCCAGCCTACCCCCAGCACCGAGGCCCGAAGTCATAGCCAAAGCCCGCGGGGAAGCTGATGCGCTGGCCTTACGCTTGTCCTTACATAATAGCGAGCTGCACAGTAAGAATCAGCCCGAGACGGGCCCCGCCCGCGCGGTCTTTGAAGCCATGGAGCAAGCCCGCATTGAAGCGCTGGGCGCGCGGCACCTGTCCGGCCTTGGTGATAATCTTATGGCCGCGCTCGATGCGCGGTGCTCGCGTAAGGGCTTTGATAAAGACACTATCGCCAAAGATGATAATAGCTTTGCCGAAGCGGTTGGCCTCTTTGCCCGCGAAGCTTTAAGCGGACGCGCGCTGCCAGAGAGCTGTTCTGGGATAATGGGTGCATGGCGAGGGGAACTGGAAGTCAAAGCGGGTACTCGCATGGAAATGCTCAAAGATTTGCTGTCAGATCAAGAGGCCTATGGGCGCTCGGTCAGAAAGCTGATTGCCGATTTTGATATGGGCGAGGACTTAGCCAATCCCGAAGAGGGCGAGGACGCAGAAGACGAAACCTCAGAAAATGAAGACGAGACCCCGCAAGAGGGCCCCGAAGACAATCAAGAGCAGCAGCAAGGCCAGACCGAGGTTTCTGATGCTGATGCGATTGAAGATGAAGACGGTACGCCGCAAGACATGGTCGATGCGGAAAATATTGATGGGGAGAGCGATGATGAGGATAATGAAGCGCCGAACCCAAATGCGCCGCGCCCCCAGCCTTCTAATATGCCAGAGCCTTACACGGTTTACACCACAGCCCATGACGAGATTATCAAAGCCGAGGAGCTTTGCGAGATAGATGAGCTTGACCGTCTGCGTGGTTATCTTGATGGTCATATGAAGGGATTATCCTCGGTTATTGCGCGGCTGGCTAATCGTCTCCAGCGCCGCCTACTTGCCCAGCAGCAGCGCAGCTGGACCTTTGATTTAGAGGAAGGCCAACTTGATACGGCGCGGCTTACGCGGGTGATTATTGACCCGATGAGCGCGCTAACCTTTAAGGAAGAAAAAGAAACGGATTTTCGCGATACCATCGTCACCATCTTGATTGATAATTCTGGCTCTATGCGCGGGCGGCCTATTATGGTCGCCGCTGTTTGCGCCGATATCATGGCCCGCACGCTAGAGCGCTGCGGCGTGAAGGCTGAGATTTTAGGCTTCACTACGCGCGCTTGGAAAGGCGGGCGCTCTTTCCAAGACTGGATGGCGGCGGGCAAACCGAGCCTGCCAGGGCGGCTTAATGACTTACGCCATATCATCTATAAGAGCGCGGATATGCCGTGGCGCCGCGCCAAAAGAAACCTCGGCCTAATGATGCGCGAAGGATTGCTGAAAGAAAATATTGACGGCGAAGCGCTTGAATGGGCCTATCGCCGCCTGATGAGCCGCCCAGAGCAGCGCCGCATTCTTATGGTGATTTCCGACGGCGCGCCCGTGGATGATGCCACGCAAAGTCAGAATAAAACGGGATTGCTCGAGGCAAATCTGCGCATGGTCATTGATAAGATTGAAAACCGCAGCGAGGTTGAGCTTGTTGCCATTGGCATCGGCCATGACGTGACCCGCTGGTACAAACGCGCCGTTACTATCATGGACGTCGAACAACTGGGCGGCGCCATGACCGAAAAGCTCGCCGAGCTTTTTGATGATAAAGGCAGGCGGTAAAGCTGCCTTTTCTTAAGACATAATCAGGTCATATCTATTAGTTAGTTATAGCTATGATTCGTAAATTACTTTTTCTCGCAGCTCTTATTTCTTTAGCGGCTCTTGCCCTTGGCTTTGCGGGGAGATGGCACCCTCTGGGCGATAGTCTGGCCGTTTTTCGGCTGCACAATATAGGGCTCAGCGCCATCTTTTTATTCGCCTTACCTAAGGGTAAGTTATTTATAGGGACGCTTGCACTTATGTTCTTTAGCGCCGCCTCAATGGCGGGATATTACCTGCCCCAAAAAATGGAGGCACAAGATACGCTACGACTATATCAAAAAAACGTACTGGTTAACGGAACAGACAGGGCCGCGCTTACTGCGGATATATTAGAGGCAAACCCCGACTTCATTACCTTTCAAGAACTCACAACAACCGAACCCCATAGTTCCAATCAAGCCTTCGCTTCAAACCTCAAAACAGCCTACCCATATTCTCATAACTGTAACCAAGTGCGAAATGCCGGCGTGACGGTCTTTTCGCGGCGTCCAATATTAGAAACTCATTGCATTAAGGCTGGCCGTATTGTCGCGATTAAAGTTCAAACATCTAAGGGGCCGCTATGGGTGATATCCATGCATTTATATTGGCCTTACCCCTATCGGCAGGCCAAGCATATATCCCAATTTATCCCTGCGATCCAAGCGCTGGAAGGGCCTAAAATCATTGCCGGAGACTTTAATATGGTGCCTTGGTCTCACAATTTAAATTCAATAGAGCGCGCCAGTGATACGCATATTGCGCGCCCCATTGTTCATAGTTTTGATTTACACAAAATGGGCCTACGCTTGCCCATCGACCACGTCCTGCTCCCCAAAGGCGCAAAAGCCAAAATAGAGCGGCGCGGGAAATTGGGTTCAGACCATTACGGAGTCTTAGTGAATTTTTCTATGCCATAGCTCTAAGCCTTAGCGCTAAGTATTATCTGGGCGGCATACGCGCGCCGGCATCTGTGCGGATATATTCAGCGTTGATATAGACATGCTCGCACATGAATTTGACCACATCCGCATATTCGCTGGGCTGCCCAAAGCGGACGGGGAATTGGAGCTGCGTTTTCAAGTTCTCTTTGACCTCGGGTTTCATTTGCTCATAAATTGGCGTTTCGTAAAAGCCCGGCAAGATGGTGTTCACGCGAATACCTTCGCGGGCAAGATCGCGGGCCATAGGCAGCGCCATAGATAGAATCCCGCCTTTAGAGGCTGAATAGGCGACTTGGCCGATTTGGCCATCTTGCGCGGCAACGGATGCGGTGTTGACGATTAGGCCGCGCTCACCATCAGGAGAAAGCGGGTCTAACGCCATCATTCCCGCCGCGGATTTAGATGCACAAAGAAAGGAGCCAATGAGGTTTATGTTAATTGTCCGAATGAAAGCGGCCGCATCATGAGCGCGAATCTCGCCCGTATCGCGCTTGCGCGAGGCTGTTTTAATGCCGCCCGCAACGCCTGCACAATTGACCATAATACGCTCATTGCCATGGGCTTTGCGCACGTGCGCTAAGCCTGCATCAACGCTGTCATTATCCGCGACATTCACCTTGGCAAAAACGCCGCCAATCTCTTTGGCCACCATTTCGCCGCGCTCTTCATTCATATCAAAAATGCCTACCTTTACGCCCTTTGCGGCCAGACCGCGTGCCGTAGCCTCGCCCAATCCAGACGCCCCTCCAGTAACAACTGCGCTTATATTTGATGATAGTTCCATGATAGCTTCCCTTAAAATTTGCCGCAATATAAGTCAGAGCTCATCTATCGCAATAAGTAGTGATGATAGGGTGACCATATACCGCTCTTTAAGCTCTTTATGGTAGATATACCCATAATGAGGGGGCATTATTACATATTAGCAACTGCGATATGCACGCTTTTTGGTTCAGGCGCTCGCGCGAAAGACCTGCCCGCTGGCCTCCCAATGGCCCAAGCCGCTAAAGCAGGCGATGCAAAGGCACAGCACCGTATAGGCTATTACTATCACACGGGGACATATGTCGAATATGACCTTAAGCAAGCCGCCAAATGGTACAAAAGGGCCGCCGAACAAGACCTCCTAAAAGCACAATATGCCTATGGCCGTATCATGGCCTTTGAAAAAGGCGGGCCTAGGGATTACGCTGGGGCTCTACCTTGGTTTATCAAAGCCAGCACACCCAAAGCTAAGTCTCAAGGTTATGGTGAGCAAGACTCTCTAAAATATGCAAAAGATACGCTTGATTGGTATTGCAAAACGGGTGCGGCTGCCTTTCCGCAATCCCACCCCTACGCACGCAAAGCCGAATGCCTTTTTGCTCGCGGCAAGAAATTATATTCAGGCAGCACACAATATAAAGTTCAGCGCGATTATGCGGCCGCTTTTGATGACCTCACTCTCGCCGCCCAAGGGGGCGAGACAGACGCCTATATCACCCTCGCGAAAATGCACAAATTTGGATATGGCGTTGAGCGTAATCACTATAAGGCCTTTGAAGTGCTTAATTTGGCGGGTGAAATTAGCTTTAAGCAAAAACATTATACAGCGACAGACAAGCTCTCCTTCAAGGCAAGAAGAGGCGATATAGCCGTCCACCGTGAATTTGCAGGGCGATACCTTAGAGGCCTTAAATATAAGTATGACCCCCAAGAGGCGATGATGCATTACTTTCTTGCAGGACGCCGCCGGTTTTTAAAAGGTAAAAATTTTGATCTCTTAGTGCCTATTTTTGCGCGTAATGATTTAGCGATATTAAGTCGTGCCCATGAGGCCGCTCTGGCTTACGGCGAAGTAAATAAATGGCCTGAAAAAGACATGGCGCGTATTACCAAGAGTTACCAAGGCGCGGCGAAAGAGCTGAGTTGGTTAGCCAAACGCGGCGGCTTCATGCCCTCTAAAAGTGAGAGCAGAGTTTACTTTTTGATGTCACTTATCATCATGCTCTTTATTTGGGGCGGGATATTGAGGCTCGCCATTTTTATCATCCGGCAATGGCGTCTTTATGCGGACCGCCCCCGCCGCGCGAAGCCATTTGGCTAGATGGCCGCACCGCCTAGGCTATAAGCAACATATACAACAAGTTAGTGAGCAATCACTCATTACTGCTTGACACCGCCACTCAAGACCCATAATTGAACATTACTGAGTGATTGCTCACTTAATAATTTGTCCGTTACCGAATATATGCTCAAGGGCAATTCAATTACGGGAGTATTGGGCCCTTAAAACTGTGAGATTTGGTGATGAACGATAAAATAATACCGCATTTTTCAGATGAAGTGCGCGGCGTTTCCGCCGCCAATGGCTCCGCCAAAGCTAAGATAGAGCGCGCGGCAGTCTGGCTGTTTTCCGAGCACGGCATTGATGGAGTCTCTACAAAATCAATCGCGGCGCAGGCGGGCGTCTCCGAAGGGCTGATTTACCGCTATTTCAAAAATAAAGAAGCCCTCGCGCGGGATTTGATGCTGGCTATTCATAACCGACTGACCTTGATGATTATCGATGCAGGCAAAAGCGAAGCGACACTGCCCGCACAAATCCACCTTATAACACGGGCCTATTGCGAGATTGCCGATGATGACTGGACTTTGTTTCGTTATCACATTTTGCATATTTCGCGTTTTCCTGGCCTGTCTGAAACCCCAAGTCTAAGCCCGCATGGGGCGGCGGCGCGCTTGATTAAAAATGCCATGGAGCGCGGGGAAATTCCCAAAATGAACCCTGATGTTCTCGCCGCCATGGTGCTGGGCGTTGTCTTGCAGCCCGCCCAAGCCAAAGTGCTTGGCGCAATAAAAGGCCCACTTTCTAAACATGCGGCTGTTTTTGAAAAAGGTGTTCTCGCTGTGCTCGGCCTGAACGCAGATAAGGAGTAGGATATGCGGTCTTTATTTTTTAATCTATTTTTCCTCCTCACCACCATAGTTTACGCCTTTGTCAATGCACTTCTCTCTCTGCTGCCAGGGCGTAAATTGATGATGGGAAGCCTGCGCCGCTATTGTAAATTAATTGTCTGGGCTATGCGCCATATTGCAGGAATTAAACTTAGTATTAGCGGGCACGAAAATATTCCTGAACACGGCCCCGTCATTATTGCTGCCAAGCATCAAAGTTACGGCGATGGGCATGCCGTTTTTTCGCAATTTGTTGACCTATCCTTTGTGACGGGTGATGCGATTACCAAGTTTCTTTTCATCGGGCGCATATTGAAAAAGATGAACGCGGTCGTCATTGATAATTGCGGCGGTGAGGATGCACGCAAGACAATGGCGCAGACCTCTAAAATTGTACGGGAGCAAGGGCGGCGTATCTTGATTTATCCCGAGGGGCATCTCTCACAGATCGGCACCCAGCATCGTTACCGAAAGGGCGTTTATCATCTCTATAAGGATTTTAATTGCCCTGTGGTCCCGCTGGCGAGCAATCTCGGTCAGCGCTGGAACCAAAATGACTGGATGAAACATCCCGGCCCCGCCAAGATGGAGTTTTTGCCGCCCATTATGCCAGGACTGGACAAAGAGGCCTTCATGGCGCAATTGGAGAGCATGATAGAAACGCGCTCCATTGAATTACTTGATCTTGAAATTCTTGGGCATCTAAACCCGGAAGACATTGGCAAGACCCGCGAGAATGACAGCGCGCGGACAAAACGTGAGCAGCGTGAGCGCGGACAATGAGCGAGCCTAAAAAAAGCCGCCCGCTCTTATTACAAAGGCGCTTCGCTCCGCTCTTTGTGCTGCTGCAGGCGGGGACCTTTAATGATAATGCGCTGAAAAATGCCCTAATAGCCCTCATCACCTTTGGCGGCATCGCTTTTCTGTCTGATTTAGATTCAGCCATTCGCGTCCCTGTCGCCGCGATGATTTTCACTGGGCCTTTTTTAATTGTCTGTGCCATTGCAGGGCAAGTGGCCGATAAAATTGACCGCGGAGATATTCTGCGCTGGGTCAAACGCGCTGAGGTAATGATTATGCTGATTGCCGCGGCAGGGTTTTGGTTTGTGAATGTTAAAATTCTCGCCCTCGCGCTCGGGCTGATGGGCGCGCAATCGGCCTTTTTCTCCCCGACTAAAAATGCTGTACTACCGCAATGGCTGTCAGAAAAAGAACTCATTACAGGCAATGCTCTACTCAATGGATTTGTCTTTGTCTTTGTGCTCGTCGGCCAAGTCGTAGGTACATTAATTGTCCTAAAAGCGGGCGGGCCGAAAATTATTGCAGGCCTTTTAATTGGGCTCGCCCTTATAGGCTGGATCGCCTCAAAACTTTGTCCGCCCGCGCCGCCGCCCCAGCCTGAGCTTAAAATTAATTTTGAACCCTTCAGCGCAACATGGAACGTCTTAAGTAAGGCCTTTGCGGCGCCAGCAGTATTGCGGCCCATGCTGGGCATTGCTTGGTTCTATGGCCTCTCGACAATCATCGTGACGACCTTTCCCAATTATGTAGCCAACGTTATGAAGTTTGACGCCAATGTTTTAATTCTCATCTTAGTCCTCTCAACCATCTCTATTCTTATTGGTTCAATCCTGACCATGTTTATTGCGAAATGGAAAATCTGGGGACCGGAGGCTATAGGCCTGTCTGCCTTTGGCATTACGGGCGTTACCCTTTTTGTTAGTCTTCTATATTTATTACCCAGCCCCCGATTTAGCGGCGAAGGCCTTGGCAGTGCCGCGCAGTTTTTAGACCATAGCGACACACCGCTTTTCTTAGGCGTCATTGGCTTCTCTTCTATCATGGGCGGACTTTTTGTGGTGCCCCTGCAAGCTATGGCGCAAAGGCGGGCCGATCCGCAAAATCGCGCACGCCTGATGAGCGCGGGCGCGGTGCTGCTTAACCTGTCCGTCAACATAATTACCTTTACGCTGATTTATATGGCCTATAAAGGCCTGCCGCCTAAATCGCCTTTTCTAATTATCATTTTCATCAGTGCGGGGGTTGCCGCCTATGCGATTTATAGAACGCGGAACCCTCACCATTATACATCACATGTGGGAGACACTTAATGCGCGGATATTTTGCCGTTGGCGTGGAAGGGATTTCCAAATCTTATAATCTTGGCGCAGTACTGCGGACCGCCAATGCCTTTGGCGCGAGCTTTGCTTTTACGATTGATGCCGCCGTGAAAGAAAAAGAGCTGCGCCGCACAGATACCTCTGGTTCCTCGGCCCATATGCCCTTTTATGAGTGGGAGAGCGTGGAAGAGCTTATTCTGCCCAAAGGCTGTCAGATTGTGGGCGTAGAACTCACGGACGAGTCCATCAACCTGCCCAGCTTTCGTCACCCGCAAAATTGCGCCTATGTGCTGGGACCTGAGAAAGGCTCGCTCTCGCCAGACATGCAATCGCGCTGTGATTTCCTTGTGAAAATCCCAACCAAGTTTTGTATCAATGTCAGCCTTGCCGCCGCTCTCGCCCTCTATGACCGCTCTATCATGCTGGGCGGTCATCCCGATCGTCCTGTTAAAGTTGGCGGGCCTGATAAAAGCTGGGTAAAGCCACGCGGGCACGGATAGAGTTCACAGCTCGTTAACGCCTGCTTAAGTATAGTGACGCAAAGCCCATTTCACTTTATGAGCGAGCTATGAGAAAAATATTTACCGCAGCCCTACTCGCCGTGCTTACAGGGCCCAGCTTTGCCTATGCGGCTGGCCCAAAACTGGAGGGCACTTATTCTGACTGGACGACTTATTCACGCGCGCAAGGCGGGGATAAGATTTGCTATGTGCTGTCCAAGCCCACTTCAAAGTCACCCAAATCAGTAAATCACGGCGATATTTATTTCATGGTGTCTAATTGGCGCTCTGGCGCAGCTAAAGAACAGCCAAGCTTTCTGGCGGGCTATCCGCTCAAAAAGAACCGTAGCCCCGAAGCGCGGGTCGGCAGTTCGAAATATGTTATGTACGTCTCCGAAAATGAAGCCTTTATCGAGAGCAATGCCAATGAACGCGCGCTTGTCGCGAAGATGAAAGCAGGGGCGAGCATGAACGTAAAAGCCGTTAGCGCCCGCGGGACGGATGTAACCTATCAATTCTCCTTAAAAGGCATAACGGCAGCGCTCAAAAAAGCGCGTAGTGCCTGCAGCTGATAATTAACTTTCTAGTAGGACTCTCTGCCATATTATTATTCCTTAATTGGGATGAAATAAATATGAGTACTGCGCTAAACGCTTCAAACTCTCCAGCTGGGCTAACAATCTATAATGCCGCCGGCTCTATTGGGGCTATTCTAAAAGACACTGAAACAAAGTGGCATGGGATTATTCAAAGCTCAAATGTCATTATGACCTGTTTCATTGCGCCAGAATTACATCACGTTGAAATAGAAGATCCCTTGCCCTTACAGCAAGGCATGGCTGCGTTGATGCGCAATGCACATCAACTCACTAGCACGGGGCGCATTCATATTCACGCGACCACAAAACCCTCTATCAGCTCCCAGCAGCCACCTGCAATTACAGTCATTATTGCGGATACAGGCGATGGCATCGCGCCAGCCTCTCTAAATGCGCTTTTTCAAAATGAACGCCCCTTTGGCTCACTGCGCAGCTGGGCAAAAGAGAATATGGGGGACTTAACTGTTATATCAAATCTAGGCCGGGGCTCTGAGTTTACGCTCACATTTAATCCCTCTGCCCTGCGGGCTAAAGCTCCAATTGAGACTAGCGCGGCAGAGCCAGAGCAGGCGCGGTATGTGCCCATAGATCTAGGCTTGGATGATGACCCCCGCACATATGAGGCCGCCGCGGCGCAAGTCCCGTCTTCCCTGCAAAGACAGAACGCTGCAGCCTCCCTTAGAGGCGCACGTATTCTTATTGTTGAAGATCAAATTTCCAATCAGAATATGATTGAGCAGCTTCTAGCGTCCGAAGATTGCGATTGTATCAGCGCCCATAATGGCCCCCGCGCGCTCAGCATATTGGAAATGCAAAAAATTGATTTTATTCTGATGGATATTTTTATAGACGGCATGACAGGGGCCGAAACCACCCATGCTATTCGCCAAAGCGGTAAAGACTATGCCCATACACCTATCATCGCGCTAACAGAAGACCTGCAGCCTGAGATTAACGCTGCCTGTATGGCGGCGGGTGCGAATATCTTTCTGAAAAAGCCCGTCACGGCAAAAAAACTTATCGAAGCGCTAAAGTTTTTAAAGCGGGCGGATGTTGGGTCAGCCTACACCATGGACGCTCAGAAAACAATTGCAGCCTAAATCTCAGAGCTTAAGCCGCATCGCATCCGTAAAAATAATTCCCGCAAGTCTTCATAAAGTGAACATTTTTGCCATTCGCACTCATAACGTGGAAGGCTTGGCGTTCACGCTCCGTGCTTGGCAGGATAGAATATTCATAGTGATGATCTTTCCCCAGTCCCATTATACCTGCTGTGCCCACTGGCAAGACATCCTCTGAGAACATGAAAGGCCGCGCGGCCGCAAAGCCGTCCCGATAGCCCATAGAACGAAAGAGATAGTCCAAATATTCACGGTCTTTCTCAATTGTTTCGTGGCGGAATTTCAGCTTTTCATAAAACTCTATCGGCGTTAGCCCATGGGAATCGCCAAATTGAGGCATCGTTCCCAAGCGCGTAAGCTGCTTTGGTATCGCCTCTGCGGGCACACTAAAGATAGCAACATTAGAGCTCTCGCATTTATTGAGATTTTGAGGCGATATGGTCGTTGCGCGATCAGGCCGAGCAATCGGCGCCGCGGCTATGGTAAGCTGGACTACTGGCGCTTCGTTCATGGCAGGCGCGGGAACTTCTTCAATAGGGCAAAAGGCTATATCTGTCATAAATGTCTGTGCATCATCGCAGAGAAAAGTTTCTTGCTTAAGAACGTCAGGTGCAACTTTCTGCGTGGTAGGCCCTGGCTCAAAGAAGGTTTGAGTAATCGGCGCGGCCTTAGCAATAGGCGCGCGCGGGGAAATACTGCGCAAAAGACCTGACGCCGTGTCTTGATCAAATTTCAAGCGAAGCTGAATATAGGCCCCTTTATGAGAATATTCAGCCGCTTGGAAATCATCATCTTTAAAGCCAGCAACATTATAGCCTGCACTGACCCAAACATTTTTAACAGGATTCACACCCACCGATGGGCCGATACTATATTTAGCTGTATTTGTAGTCGAGCTTAGGTACGAGCCGCGAAGGCCAATATCAATTTTTTCTGTCACGTCAAATCGCGCTTCTGCGCCTATAAGGTGCGTCCAGCTTTTTAAAGTTTGGTCCGCAATTTCAGTTCTGACATGCTTGACGCCATAATTGGTTGTCGCCTGTAGGCGGTCCATGATTTGCGTATTGACGGCTAAGTTATTGACAATACGCGTCTCGCGCTCTCCAAATGTGTTTTTGTCGTGATGAATATCTAAGCGGTCAAAGATAATCGTATCTTCATCGCGCGGGCGCCACGCACCGCCAAGACGCACGTCAATCTGGCTTGATTTATTATTATCTTTTGGTTTGTTCACCACCGCGCGGGCAGAGCCAGCCAATGAGAGCTCTTCGCTAAGCTCGCGCACAACGGCCGCGGAGCTTGTCCAGACATCCCCCGAAGAGCTATGACGTGTTTCAACGCGTGAGGATGCGCTCATCACACCATCAATATAGGCTGCCCCGATATAGGCAGACGTAAAATCATCATTAATTTCTACGGGGCTAATGGCATCATCAGGGGCGACTTCAATAAAGCTGCCATCACTATCCAGCACACGGCGATTACGAAGTCCAACAGAGGCAGACCAGTGCTTAGATAATTTGACATTTTGATCAAGGCCTACTGTCGCGCCAAGACGGCGCGCAGAATCGCTTGTCAGTAAATCAGAAGCGGCTGTAACAGTGTTGCCCTGCCAAGGCTGTGCGGTTATTCCCAGTGATGTGTTTTGATTGCCAGAATTTGGCCCATCAATAATTTCATGGCGGGCCACCAGAGTTGCCTTATCACCCAAACGCTTATCTAGTCCAATCGTTGTACGCTGCGGATATGCACTCACGTCATCATCGCCGCCCAGGGGCTGCTCATGGCTCAGCTTAACTGTGGCCCCGAGATTTGGAAGGCGCAACGACGCACTCCCGATAGCTGCAAGAGATTGACGATCTTCTGAGTTTACAAGTTCGTCCTCACTGGCGCGAAGACCCGCAGAAACCTTTAAGCGATCGCCTTGCTGAGATACAAGAACATCCGCTGTATTTCGCGCATTGCCTGTTGTTAGATTTTCCTCACGTATAGCCTGCGCTTCTATATGGCGTTGACCACGGCCACCATTCGATTCAAGTTCAAACTCGTCAAAACGGTAATCCGTACTTACCCCATAGCGGCGCACGCCATTGGTATTAGACCCCGTTTGATTAAGTCCATAGCCCGCCTCTTCTTCGCGGTAATAAGCCTCCGCTTGCAGGTTCTCTGATGTATGGAGGACTTCTGCCAAGATCGCTTGGCTTGTGCCCCCAGCTATCGTGCCGCGATTATCCGTAATGGCATATTCTGCGCGAATTTGCGTGCTGTCTGTCACTTGGGCAATCACATCAATACCCACTTGGTTTTGCTCGGTGCCCCCCACTAGGCTACTGCCATCTTCATGCACAAATGTTGAACCGACCTGAAGACGGTCACCCAGTAATTGCGTTTGCACCCGCCCGCCATAAGTGATGTTACGCTCAGCGTCTTGGGACGTCTCATAATTTACAACAATGACATTCGGGTTGAAGTTCTCATCCGAGACATCGACAGGTTGGCTAAATATAAGCTCTCCCGTGAAGTAATCTAAAGTGTAGTCGAGAAACCGCACCATAACCTTACTGTCCAGAACAATATCTGGACGGAAGCGATCACGCGTCTCTATGACAATTTCTTCGGACTGGGCCAGAATACGGTCATTGGAAAGCTGATAAGTACCGCTTGTGCCATCGGCTGCAATCTCGTCCATCGCAAAACCTTGATTGGTTTCAGCGGCAAAGCCAAGCACCTGTATATTCTCGCCCAGATACTCACCTTTTAAACCAGAGAGGCGACGATTATATGAAGTCAGGCGGCCTTCTGTAATGTCTGTATTATAGTCCCCAAAGACGGCATAGGCTTGGCGCTTTTCCAGCTTGATATAAAGCGGATAGCGGGACACGCCTTCAAATTCCTGATAAGAGCGGTCGCCATATAATGTGTAATAAGCATTAGGATCAATTTCGCCTAAAAAGTCGCCATCAACATTTCCGCGTTCTTTATCCGTATCCACAGACAAGGTCAGCAACCAATTGCCCTTGACAAGGCCCTTGGCAAAAAAGGCCACGCGGCCATCCGTAATCACGTCTTTGCCTTCAGCTTCGCCGAGGGCAATGGCATTGCCTGATATATCGTCATAACCGACTGATCCTTCGGCCAAGCCTACAAGAATCCAGTCACGCTTTTCAGGCTCCAGATACATATAGATAGGCACTTTACGGCCATTTTCGAGCGTCGCAATCACCGTGACTTTACCCGTACGCAAGGTCGGCTCTAGCTTTACCTTCAGGATACCCCCAGCCCCAACTGCAAAGTCCTGACGGGCGGAGAAAGGCGTAATTAAGTCCTGCGTTTGCTCCCGCAACCGGCTATTACCCGTCGCATCAAAAAGCGAATATGGCGGCTCTAGGTCAATAGTTGTAATACGTCCCGCATGAACAGGGCGGCCAGCTTCATCTTCGAGGCGAAGGGCGATTTCAGGCACAGTGCGGCCATCTGCAATAAGTTTTGATTGATCAGGCAAGCCCCTCACGCGGGCGATGTTCTTCACAAAGGAAATATCCTCGCGGATTGTCTTGATCGTCTGACCATTAGCATGTTGAATTTGTGCGACCAATTCATTTCGCCCACCAAGCAAATCAACCCCGCGCCAACGGCTAATCATCACACTTCGGTCTTTACTCCCCTCGCGCCCGACATAGTTAAGCACCGGGACGGGCTTACCGTTTAAGCTGAGCGCAACCCTCTGGCCGGGCCCATGCTTGATGCCGATATTAATAGACGGTCTGGACGGCGTTAAAGCTGGGTTTGGATAGACCAGCTCTGGCTCAGCCGTTTGTGTACTTAGCCAATTAACATCAAAGTCTTTATATTCTGTCGAATCATTAAAGCTTTCTTCCTCAATGACTTCTTCGCGCGCGCCAACTTGCTTGAGATAGAAGTTTGCGCGCCATATGCCACCCCCTTGAACATCAACGAATTGCGACTGAATTGAACCCGCATAGCGCGTTGTATCTTCGCATTCCATAAGCTCAAAGCCTTTGGGCAGCGTCTCTTTATCCACCTGTACAACATGAGTGCCTTCGCGCACGCCCTCAAAATGGTAAAGTCCATCAGGGTCTGAGACCGCATATGCGCCCGTTTCCATATAGAGGCGCACGCCCCCAACGCCCACACCTTGCGTGACATGGCGGGCCCACTCTTCATCGCCATCGCAGCTAAGCTCTGAAATACGGCCCACAATGGTTGAGGTAGAGCGGAGTAGGTCCTCGCGCAATGTTACACCCACACGTGCAATGTTAGAAATTTGTTCGCCATCATTATCACGTACAACGGCCTCATTCACAGCATCACCTAGCGCTGCGCCCGGCCCAATTTCCAATGCATAGTCAATCGTAATTGTCTCGCCCGGCGCAATCGTGCCCATAGGAAAGGTCAGGAATGTCGCTGTTTCCGAAACCTGCGGATCATCAAGGCGCTCGAGTGCTGTGCGTGATGTGCCGGGAATATAGCGAAAACCAATAGGCAACGTATCGTGAATAACGACAGGGGAAGCGGCCGCCCCTCTATTCTCAACACTAACGGAGTAATTGACAAAATCACCAATATCCGCAAGCTCACGGTCTGCCACTTTCGTGACTACAAGATCTGTTTCAGGATCTAGAGGAATATCAAAACGTAGTGGCCCGCCAGATTCTAGGATAATTTCTTGACCAAAGGAAGCGGGCGTAATGACGAAACCAATGGCACCTGGCCCACCAGGGCTATTATTCCCGCCGGTCCCGATAGCGCTAAGATCATCAGGGCTCACCACAGAGGCAAAACGAAACCCTTCAGGCGCTTCAACGTCTACCGCATAGCGGCCCGCGGGCAAGTTAGGAAATCTAAATTCGCCCGTATCTACATCATAAAACAGACCCGCTTCATCGGAGACATCAGTTCCGCTTGTGACCTCGGAAGGGAAAGCCGAGAAACCATCAACGCCAAAAACAACCGCCTCTTGACCTGTATCAAGGTCGATTAAGGTCACGATAGCCCCGTCAATCGCCTCGCCTGTTACCGAGCTAAAAACACGGTTTAGCGGATTGACGATAGCTGTATCAACTCTGACATCCGTCTCGTCAAATTCATCAGCATAGGTGGCCGTCAGCGAGACATTATCTCCTGTGGTCAAAACAGGGTCATGAATAGCCGTGGCATTTGGTGAGGATTGCATATAGCCCCAAAACTCGCCGCTATCAGGGCTGGATTCATAGAGCTGCAATATTACTACGTCCCCGTTATCAGATTCTACAGTGATAGCGAGTGTATCAATATTATTGGAATTTCGATTCTGACCCTTATCCATCACGCGCACAAGCATGAGCTCGCCAGCCAGATAAGTACTCGCTTCAATCAGTGGAATGGGACTGCTTAAATCAATTTGCGTCCCGCCCGCTGTAATCGCGCCGCCCACGCTTTGAAAGGGGCCGTCAAGGTTACCCGAGGGGCTAAAAGCCGACCCATTAATCATGCGCGTTATTGGTGAAGCCGCTGTAGGCGCATAACGGAAAAACTCGATGACCGCAGGGGTTAGGGGCGGCTCAATCGTAAAGACCACTTCATTTGTCAAGATGGATGTGTCAACACCTGAGATGCTATAGCTCACTGCCGCGACGTTAAGGACTTCCGTTCCAAAGTCTTGCGCTGCGGCCTGGCCTGATCCCGCAAGCCATGCTGTGGCTGCAAGCGCCATCACGATCGTATTATGTGTTGTGTGTAAGGTCATCCACATTCACCATCCAGCCGAAACCAGCTAGCTCTTATAACTGAGCTATCCTGGGGTGGCCTGCCGCCCATAAGGCAGCAGGCCAAAACTAGATTTATCCGCTTACTTAATTATAGCGCGGATTGTTATAGTACCAACTGTTGGGCTACCTGTTCCTGGAGAGGCGGCAGCGTCTAAAGTCCCGCCCGTTAACTCGATCAAACAAGTGACAACATTACAGTCCGCATTGGCCGCAGGCACAGTTGTGAGGGCTCCGGTTGAAAAGCCAGAGGCTACTGCCGCAACAAATTCAAGGTTCGTATCAAGTGTATCGGCAATTTCAATGGCTCCTGCATCAGCACTGCCGTCATTCTCAACGGTAATCACATATTCAACACAGGCGCCAGGAATAAAGTGACCAGTACCCGCAACTTCTGTGCCCGGAATAGCTGCACATGTTGTGCCGTCAATCGAGTGAAGTTCAACGCTCTTCTCAGCTTCAAGGTCAGATGAGGCAATCAAATATTGACCTGTATCCGAATGTGTACCATCCGCAACGCCATCGGCCGCATTGTTAACATTTTCTGCGTCAGCAAAAACATTTTCCGCAGCTGCATCAAGATCTGTATCATTAGCCGTATCATTGACAAGCGCCGTACCCGTAGCATCAGACGCCGTTGACGTCAGGAGAATATCAACATTGTCACCATCAACCGCAGTCGCATCAATATCGCGTGTTACGATAACCCATAAAACATCGTCCGGGTCTAATTCTGGCGGATTAGCTGGATCATAATCGATTGCCGCAGCACCGTCACCTGTTCCATCAGGCTCGAATTGGTTGTCACCATCATCAATATAATATGTGATGGTTGTGGTCCCTGAAGTAGGATCGCTTGATGTTGTCGTGCTCGAGGCCTCTTCGAGAATGTCGAGCAAGAAACCATGTGTGTCGTTACCCTCATTGGAGACGGCGAAGAGAATTGTCTCATCCACGGCTCCTGGAGCCACTGTATTATCCTGAACAGATTGAACCGTTAAATCGATAAGACGGTCAACGGTAAAGACTGTCGGTCCGTCTGGGTCGTTATCCGCGCCGTCCTCATTTGTAATATCGTCCTGCTCAACATCATCAACGCTGTATGAGAGCGTAAATGTATTGCTGACTGCAGTATCAGCAAGCGTGAAGTCATTATCAGCTCGTGTAATTGATTGTGCGAAGGCTGAGCCTGCCGTAAAGGCAGTTAGAGCGGATGCGCTCAACAAGACCTTCAATATTTTGTTTGCGTTAGTCATAACCCATATCCTTGTTTATTTATAGCAAGGATAATAGAGTAAAGTGGTTAAACGAGCGGTAAGAGCTATGCTTAATT
>CALKIX010000040.1 GCA_937995665.1 uncultured Hellea sp.
ATATTATTGAAATAACTATCATGGCCGCCCTTAAAGGCTGCGATGCGAATGGCTGAATCATCGCCCCAAGAGAAATTGGCTACGCCTTCGACGCGGTAATCATTATAATTACCATATGAAACCTCTACCCCGCCGTCATTATGTCCAATACCCGGCCCCCACGGGATAATATCAACCGACCCCGCTGTCGCATTACGCCCGCGAAGAGTACCTTGCGGGCCGATATTAACTTCGACGCGCTCAATATCAAAAAAGGCCGCGCCAAAGCCTGAAGGACGCGGGACATAAACACCATTAAGGTGGGTTGCGGCGGCTGGATCGCCCAGTTCTGTATTGTTTGATGAGCCAACACCGCGAATATAAACTTCGATATTGCCTTGGTTATTGGCAATAGAAAGACCCGGAATTTTACCGTCAATCTCGTTGAAGTTATCAATACCTAAAAGGCTAAGCTCTTCGCCGCTAATGGCCGCGGCTGTACCTGCATAGTCTTGCAAGGATTGCGAGCGGCGCTCGACGGTTACGATAACTTCGGAGGTGCCGTCATCATTATCGATTATCTCGCTGGATTGCGCCATGGCGGCATTAGACGCCGACATGGCCGTAACTAAAGCTAAAAATGATGCGCCCGCATATTTATGATAATTTGACATGAGCTTTTCCCCTAGCTGTTTATATCATTATGCGAAATACTCTAGGCAGAGGGCTTGCGCGGCTACAAGCGCTATGCGGTGAACGGGATTAATTGAGCGGTGAACGGGACGATTTACGACTTTTACGACAATCTTGCTCTGATGGCCGGACCATAAGTGCGGCTGACTTTTAAGCGGCTTTTATCCGATATAATCACAAAGGCTTCGCCTTTTGGAGCTGTGATAACCTCGCGCACTTTGTCCATATTGACGAGCGTTGAGCGGTGAATACGCTGAAAATTAGTTCCCTTTAGTTCAGCCTCCATAGTCTTCAAAGTCGAGCGTATTATGCGTGTCTCGCCCTTTATATGGATGCAAACATAATCTCCTGCCGCTTCGATCCAATCAATCTGGCTTTGATCGAGCAGCGCTATGCGGTCCATTTCTTTGACAATTAAAGTCGCAGGTTTTTGCTGCGCCATATTGGATTGTACCGTTTCTGATATATCCTGAAGCACGTCTAAAAGCTCAGGCTTTTTACGCACCACTCGCTTTGCCTTTAAAAGGGTTTTGGCCCGCGCGACGCTCTCGAGGATATTGTCTTCATTTAAAGGTTTGAGCACATAATCCACGGCTTGGACTTTAAAGGCATTAATCGCGTATTCTGCATAGGCGGTTGTGAAAATCACGAGCGGGAGAACATCCCCTTGAATGGCGGCGATAACGTCAAACCCGTTCATTTCGGGCATTTGAATATCCAAAAACATGACATCTGGATTATGTATCATGACGGCTTTGACGGCCTCATGACCATTTTTACATTGCGCAACCACCTCCACGCCCTCAATATCCATCAGAATAGAAGACAGTAAATTGAGCGCTAACTCTTCGTCATCAACAATTATAACCCGAATGCTCATTCTACGTTTTCGTTAAGTTGTTTTTCAGACATGTTTATAGAGGTTTCATAAGGCATAGTCAGGGTCACGCTCAATCCCCCTAGTTCGGATTTTTCAAGACCGAAACTAGCCGCATCGCCGTAATGTGACTTAAGCCTTTCAATAATATTATTGAGTCCTACGCCAGATTTTTGCTTAATCGCCTCTTGGGTCTTGCGCATAATATCCTCGCCTCCCGGGCCGCTATTTTCAACGCAAATGAGCAAAATCTCCTCTTCGGTTTTTGCTGTAAGCTTAATTGTGCCGCCCGCGATTTTACCGGCGACCGCATATTTAATCGCATTTTCGAATATGGGCTGTAAAACGAGGCTCGGCACATACCCTTTTAGCGCGGCGCTGGACACTTCAAATTCAGTCTTTAAGCGATCCCCATAACGCACATCTTCAATCGCCAAGTAAAGCTCTAGCGTTTGAATTTCATCCGCTAAGCTTACTTTTTGGTTGGGAGTCTTCTCTAGGGAAAATCTCAAAAAATCACTTAAGTGAGACAGGGTCGAGCGCGCTTGGTCGGCACGATTTGTTTTAATGAGCGCTGAAATAGAGTTTAGGGTGTTAAACAAAAAATGCGGGTTCAGTTGATAGCGCAGCATTTTAATTTGGGCTTGGCGGGCCCCTGTTTCAGCCGAGAGGCGTTTAAGTTGCTCTTCTTGCATTTGCTGGGTGGCGAGATAGCGCTGCTCTCGCTCTAATTGTAATAAGGAAAATATTTTTCCGCCAAAATAAAGCGAGGTCCAGCTGAGGAACACCATAAAGGATCCGAAATACCAGCCGCCAAAATCATCCCAGATGTCATATTCTTGGCCAAGCCATAGAAAAGTCTGCATACGCAGCAATGTCCAGATAACACTGGAAGCAATAATCCCGCCGCCAATAACAAGTATTTTTGCCCCGAAATTTTTATCCCAGACTCTGCTAAAAACAAAACGCAAGGGCACACAAATCATTATACCCAAAATAGCTTGGACCAGTGTATGGGTGACGTGGAAGAGGTTCGGCGCCCCGTACCAGACGGTCAAGGACAAGAACGTGACAATACAAAGCCCGCCCCAGCCAATTAATTGCAAGCCCCAATATTGAGCCTCGCGATTTTGCTCAAAATCTGAAAATATGGACGGCAATGCATTTTGGTGAGGTTTCATAAAGGGCACAATATCATACAGGCACTCATTTTGCTAATGACCGATAACTCCTCCTTGTTTAACAGTGGAGTGTCATATTTACGCTATTGAGAAAATGAGCCTTAGCTTCGAGTTCATCTGCTATGTACCTCACAGCTCTTTCTATTTTTATATAGACAGGGCCATCGCCAAGCAGTCCAAATATGGGGTCATGTTCACCGTTCCAGAAACTCTAAAACAAACTGGCACATAAAATGGGGGCTGGACATTTTGATGAGAAACGAAAAAACGTCAAATTTGGTTCAATATGACGTTATGACGTTTATTTTGGGACTTGAAAAATGGAGCGGGCGATGAGATTCGAACCCACGACCCTCACCTTGGCAAGGTGATGCTCTACCACTGAGCTACGCCCGCTCATATTTTGCGTAGTGTGCCTATCAAGATAGGCGCGGCAGAAGAGCCGCTATATGACGTAAACGCTTTATAATATCAAGCCATTTTCATAGAAAAATGCGCAAAAATTTTATCGCTTTAAAACAGCGCCCCCGCGCAGGTCTTTGGGCGTCTTCATACGCCGTTTCGTATTATGCTGGGCCGTTACAGCGCCGCCGCTCACTTTCTCCCCGCGCATATAATGACGCTGCCAGCCCTGCTCCACCGCATCGGCATCTCCGAGATTAAGCTTGGCGTTAAATTCGGCGCGGCTTTTGGTCCAGCTTTGATAATCCGCATGAAGCGGGCCATTGGCTTTAAGCGCCTTGACCTTTGGCTGGGTGGCTTCAAGGCGGGGGCCTTCAACCAAGCTTATAAAGCAAAAGGGCTCATCTTTTTCAAAGCTCACCTTACCAGGGCGCGTCATTTGCCAATTCATCGTGAAAGGATAAGGCAGCCAATCTGTTTCTACGAGTCCGGAGAGCGGATAGATTCCATCTTTGGGCCAATTAGGCGGCCCGCCGCATAAAACCGCCCAGCCCGGCGGCGTGCGAAAGAGATAACCCGTATGGAACGTTACAATGCCCGCGCGAAAATGGCTCACGGCCAAGCCTTCAATGTAAGCCTGCTTATCGGGTGAGCTAAGGCGTATATCCTCAATATTAGGCCCGCCTGTCCATTCAATATCAAGCGCGAAGGGGCAGTTAATTTCCCAGCCTGTCGAATTGGCCATAGAGAGTGGCAGGCAGCGATAAGGCTGGCGGTCGGCAAAATGGTCCATCCAATCCCGATTAGGGCGCGCCGGCACGAATGGCGGGGCGACATCATGGATCGTATAAGCCTCCAGCCAAGGCGGTGTTAGGTTTGAGTCTAAACTTTGGGACGTATTTTTATCTGAGCTCATAGGGTGAATTTACATTAAAATTGAACTATGAGATAGTCCCATAATGAGTTCGCATTCCCTCACCCGCCCTGCTACGCGCGAGGAGCTTTTTGATTTCCTAGCCGCCCATAATATTGCCTATGAAACGCATCATCACGCCCCTATTTTTACCGTCGAGGAGGGCGCAGACATTAAAGCCGCTATGCCGGGCGGGCATAGTAAAAACCTCTTTTTAAAAGATAAGGCTGGCCAGGTTTTTCTGATTTGCGCCCTCAGTAGCACGCAAATTCGTCTTAACGCGCTGCATAAGGTCATTGGCAGTAAGCGGCTCTCATTTGGCTCAGAAGCGCTCCTGCTCGAGACCCTTGGCGTGACGCCCGGCTCTGTGACTTTATTTGCTCTGCTCAATGACAAAGAGGGGCGCGTGCAGCTGATCCTCGACGCGGCGCTTGTGAGGCATGACATTGTGAATTTTCATCCTCTGCTTAATGATGCGACCACGGCGATTTCCAGCAAAGACATGATACGTTTTGCAAAAGCGAGCGGGCATGAGCCGCGTCTGATTGATTTTAATCAAATTTAGGCGGCAGGCCTAATTCTCATCTGCGCGTAAGAGCGGCAAGGTGATATCAACTGTGGTGCCTTGGCCTATTTCGCTCTCAACCGCAAAACTGCCCTTATGCAAATCCGTGAGAGATTTTACCAAGCTGACTCCAAGTCCAGTTCCGCGCTGCTCTTCCTTTTTGCCTTCGTCAAATTGCTGATAGGGTTCACCTAATTTAGCAATGTCAGACTGGCTTATCCCAGCGCCTTCATCTTTGACGCGCAGCTCAAGCTGTGTGCCTGTAGATTTTGCCGTGATATGCACATCGCTGCCTGGCTCTGAGAATTTCACCGCATTGGATATGAGGTTTAGTAAAATCTGGCGCAAGGCTTTGCGGTCCGCTTCAATTAAGAGCGGAAGCTCATCATGGATACCCACCATCAGGCGCAATTTGGCTTTATCCGCCAAAGGCTGGGCCATCTTCACCGTCGAGCGCACGACATCTGCTGCGTCAAAGCTCTCATAGTGAAGTTCATATTTCCCCGCCTCGACTTTGGATAAATCTAAAACGTCGCTAATAACGTCGAGCATATGCTGGCCGCTATCATGGATAAGGTCCGCATATTCGCCGTATTTGCCCGGCAAGGGCCCAAAGAGGCGCGAGCGCATCATATCTGAAAAGCCGATAATGGCATTAAGCGGCGTGCGCAGCTCATGGCTGACCCCTGCAAAGAAAAGCGCGGAATCTTCTGACTGGCGTATAACGTCATCATAGCGGGCTTGTAGCGCGTGTTTTTGTGCCATTTCAGCGCCCTCACAGATATGCAGGATAAGCTCATCATCCAGCGGGGCAACGTGAATATTAAGCGGTGCCATAAGCCCTGCTTCAAGCTCAGCCTCAATAAAGACCGTTTCATTTTGCCCGCCCGCGCGCGCCTTAATGATTGTATCTTTGAGCATTCCAAGCGCCTTTTTATCATCGGTTAGGATCCCCTCCAGCGGCATCCTCGAAAGCCCTTGGGCCAGGCTAAATAAGCGGCGCGCCTCATTATTGGCAAAGATAAGATGGTTTTGCTCATCCAGACGCATAACCGCGCCATGGACCGAATTTAATAATTGCTCTGCCTCAACAGAAAACGGTTGATGCACGCGCATGACAGGCCGGGCGGCAGCCTTGCTCCGCGCCGCAGCAAATAATGTTGTCACCAATAAGCCTATCGTGCCGATTATGCCAAATTGCTGGCCCCAAAGTTTTTGGCTGCCATTGATTTGCGTCTCTGGAATATAGCCAAGCTGGCCAGCATAATAAATGAGCCCTGCAAAAATAGCGGCCATGACCATAGCCTCGATCACTTTTTCTTTTTCAAAAAGCGCCGCCGCCGCAGGCGCGCAAAGAAACAAAACGGCCATGGGAATAAAACCGATTAAGATAGAGGCAATAATCGCCAGCGCCAGCCAGCCAAAAATAACTAAAAGCTGCGCCCATTCGCGCCGCAAAACGGGGGAGAGCATCAAGCTCCATAGGGCAGGAAAAGCCGCAACCCCAGCAATCGGCCAGAGCATTTGCCAGCTTACGCCGCGCAAATACGCCGCAAATAAAGCCGTGCACAAAATGGCAAGCCAAATCAGCGAGGGCATAATAAGCCCTTTATGGCTGCTAGTGTCTATCGATTTCGCCTCAAGGCTCATGCCTATTTCATCCCATATGAAAACATAAATTATGCCTATCTAAGTTGATTTTCGCCTCCAAAGCCAGCGCATTCGCCTAAAATGCGCCTCATGGGCGAAAATACGCTTAAAAGGCTCGTGCCCTATTTTGGCACAATTAAGGCAAAAAGCAGCGCTTGATTGCCGTTGCAAAAGCGCGCGTCCCGCCCTATTTGGAGCCCATGAGCGAGACGAACGAAAATTGGCCTGACGACATTCAGGATATGATTGACGATTTCACCTTCTTGGATGATTGGGAAGAGCGCTATAGCCATGTCATTGATATGGGCAAAGCCCTGCCCCCGCTACAAGATAGCGAGCGCAATATTGCGACCAAAGTTAAAGGCTGCGTCTCCCAAGTCTGGCTTGTTTCTGAATATGGCGAAGGGCCAGACCCTATCTTGTCTTTTCGCGGGGATAGCGACGCCCATATCGTCAAAGGGCTCGTGGCTGTGGCCCTACAAATTTTTTCGGGTCGCAAAGCCTCGCTTATTGAACAGCTAAATGAAGAAGCGATTTTAAAGCAGCTGAGCCTTGATGAACATCTCTCGCCCCAGCGCTCTAATGGGCTAAAGGCGATGATTGCCCGCATTAAAGCCGAAGCCAAAGCGGCGCGCGCTTAGCGCTTATTTGCGGTACGCCTTGGTAATAATGACAGGGCGAGTCAAAAATTGAGCGGCATTGGGGTCGCCCTCTAGCGGGGGTTCTTTTTCGCCTTGCTGGATTTTTTTCACCACATCCATGCCCTGCACAACCTTGCCAAAGACAGCAAAGCCCTGCCCATCCGGATGACGTTTTCCGTCAAAATCTAGGAAATTATTATCCTCAACATTTATAAAGAAAAAAGCCGCACTGCCGCTGCCAACATCTTTGCGTGCGAGCGAGACCATGCCGGCCTTATTTCGTAGACCCGTTTCTTTTGTCGTTTCATGAGCGATTGGTTCGCTGATCGGCTCAATCGCTAGCCGACCGCCTTGAATAATTGACATCCCCATATCGCGGTCATCATTTTGCGGCGTCACGGCGCGGTAAAAGGCCTGCCCGTGATAATATTTACGGTCAACATATTTTAGAAAGTCAGCAGAGGAGAGCGGGGCCTTATCAGGATAGACTTCTATCTCGATAACGCCCTTGCCAGTCTCAATAATAACATTGGGCGAATTATCAACTTTGGGGCCGCAGGCCAGAAGCGCAGCGCAGCCAAGCACCCCAAGATAAAATCTCATGACTTATCATTCTCATTATTTTTATCCTCGCGGCTCTTAAACGCCATGTCAAAGCCGAGCACAGCTAATATGGCTGCAAAAATCGCAAAGAGCGGATGACGCAGCGCAAAGAGTGTCATAATGCCAATGCCGACCCCTAAGATCAGCGCGTAAGGATGAAGATTTCTCATGGTTCTAATTCAACGTCCCAGTACAAATAGTCAAGCCAACTTTCATGTAAATGATTAGGCGGAAAGCGCCGCCCTTGGGCTTGCAGCTGAAACATGGTCGGGCGGAACGGGGCGTTTTGCGGGTGCATCTGCGCATCTTTAGGCAATCGTCCACCTTTGCGCAGATTGCATTTAGAACAGGCGGCCACGATATTTTCCCAAGACGTCTTGCCGCCCAAACGGCGCGGGATGAGATGGTCAAAGGTCAGGTCATCAGGGCTGCCGCAATAAGCGCATTCAAAACCATCGCGCAGAAAGAGGTTAAACCGCGTAAAAGCAGGAGAGCGGTTTTGCGCGACATAATCTTTAAGCGCGACAACAGAAGGTATTTCCATTTCAAAACTCGCCGCGCGGACAACTTGTTCATATTTATCGACAACATTGACTCGCTCAAGGAACACCGCTTTGACGGCATCTTGCCAAGACCAAAGCGATAGCGGGAAATATGAGAGAGGCTGATAATCAGCATTTAAAATCAAGCAAGGGTAATTGCCGCGCTTGACAGGCGGGCTCTCGCGCAAAGAGCGTTGAAGCAAGTCATCGTGAAAACTCACAGGCCAGCCCCTGCGCATTTATGCGTCAGTTTTGATAAAAATAGTCTCGCAGCTATACTGAAACCGTGACTCCCTATTACGCTTATACAATAGCTAACAATAATGACCGCCATATGACAAGACGTGAATTTTGATAGTTTCGCCCTATTTTGCAGCTCAATTGCCTGCCAATCCCCCTCGCCATAGGCGCAACAATAGCCCAATGTAGCCCTATGCGATTCGTTCCAGCAGCTCTAATGGCCATCGGCATGGCGCTGATGACCGCCCAAGACGGGGCGGCAAAGCCGTGGGAGCCTGTCCCGCTTAATCCTGAAAAAAGCAAGGCGCCCCCCTATGAGGTCAAAGTCGCCAAAGGCGCCGCGCGCGAGGATAGACTTGAAACGCTAAGCACGCTGGAGCTCACCCCTTTTGCCAAGAGCTTAGGCCATATCAGCGCGCTAGCCCTTGCCAAAGACGGCACGCTCTATGCCGCTGATAAGGAAAGCGGGCGCATATGGGAGCTTAATGACCGCGGGGCTGACGGCACGCTCGATCAGCGCCGCCCCTTGCCCGCGCGCTTTAACGCGCCCAGCGGCTTAGCGATCATTGGCGAGACCTTATACGTGGCAGACAAGAGGGCGATTTGGGGACTGGATAAGGATGCGCAAAAGCCGCGCCAAATTGCGGGGCTTTCCCATGTGCAAAGCACGGGTCATCATCCGCTTTTGGCCGATGGAGAAGCTTTGCTCTTGGGCGTGAGCACGCAAGGCGAATCCAAGCTTATATCCGTGAACATCGAAACGGGCTTGGCTGAATTGATAAGCACGGCGGATAGCCCGATTTATAGCCTCTCAAAACGCGAAGGCTCGCAGGTTTGGGGCGGCACAGAGGGAGGACTCGTCAAGCTAAGCACCGAGGCACAGCCCTTGAGTGTTGGGCAAGGCACACGGCTTGAGAGCCTGCTCCTGCCGGGGCAATATGGCCTGCCCGAGGATTGGCCCGCCGCGCTAAAAGGCCATATCATTGCCGCGCAAACGGGAGCCGGCGCGATGCGGCTTCTGGCCATCCCCACAGAATTTGGGCAGCCCCAAGGCCCAGCCCGCGTGCTGCTAGATGGGTTTTTATCGTCCACAGCGCGCAGCGCATGGGGCGCGCCGGGCGCGATGATATCGGATAAGCGCGGGCTGTTTTTTGCCGATCCGCATAATGGCACACTTTGGCGCCTCGCCCCAAAACCCAAAGCCCCCGTTAATATCACCATTGTCGATACTAAGGATTTAGATCTGCCCCAAACGCCGCCCGCCCCGCCCGCCGCGCAATCAGGTCTTTTAAAGGGAAGCGGTATTATCGGCTCGCGTCTGGGCGCGGCCAGCCAGCTTGGCGCCGCCTCGCAAATCACCACAGGCTCCACCATCATCGAGGCTTACGATAAAGCCAAAGCCCAAGAAGAGGCCGAGAAAGCCGCCGCCAAAGCCGCAAAAGAAAAACTATCCCTGCCGCCAGATATTAGCTTTAAGCCAGAGCTGGATTAGGCAAAAAGCAATGAAGGATGGACAGTTCTGAAAGCGAAGAAAGGCCTAAGGCGCCTAACTTAAAAGAAGTTATGAGAACGCCTTAGACCGCGTCTTATAGGTAAACTGTCCCGCATCATTGAGCCGGCGCGAGAGCAGGCCTCGCTCTTTGAGGCAGTTTAAATGCGCGATGCTTTCGCCTACGGCCATGATGCGGTTGGCATCGACGATTTCGCGGCGAAAGAGAACGGAGTAAACCTGCGTGGCCATTTGCGGATTTTCGCAAAACTCTAGCAGGCGGGTGAGCGCTTTTTCATGGTGCAGAATTAATTTATCCAAGCGGTAATGCGCGCCGCGAAAGGGGATGCCGTGGGCGGGGCCAATCAGCGTATCTGCTGGCAGCTTTTCCTTTAATTTGTGACAAGAGCTAATCCAGTTCTCCAGCGGATTGGATTCGGGCTCTGTTGGCCAAACGGACACATTGGAGCTAATATTAGGAAGTAGCTGATCGCCCGTCAGCGCAAATTTTAGCTCGGGACAATAAAGACAAGCATGTTCGGGCGAGTGGCCACTGCCAGTAATAATATGCCAGTCGCGCCCGCCAATGGTGAGGACTTGCCCATCACCAAGCCGGTCATAGCTATGGGGCATGGGCGTGATCGCTTTGCCAAACCCGCCAAAGCGCATTTTGTAAAGCTCGATTTGCTCAGGCGTGAAGCCCGCCTTTTTATAAAATTGAATGCCTTCGCGCGGGGCGTTCTGGCCTGTATCAGCGGCCATGAGGCGGCAGAGAAAATACTCGCCCCGCGTCATCAGCAAAGGCGCGCCAAAGTGCTGGCATATCCAGCCCGCAAGCCCCGTATGATCTGGATGCAGATGGGTGCAAATCACGCGGTTGACGGGCCGATCGCCCATAAGCGCTTTGAAGTGGCCCTCCCAGATGTCTTTACTCGCGCGATTGCCAATCCCTGTATCGACAACAACCCAGCCATCCCCATCGCGCAGAGCCCAAAGATTGATATGATCAAGCCCTTTCATAGGAAGGTCAAAGCGCAGCCAAAAAACCCCGTCTGCAATTTCATGGGCGCTGCCGCTTTGCGGGGCGCTGTCCACAATAAAATGCAAGCCTCGCGCATCTTCCCCGCTTGTCGCAATCAGGCTCTGATCGGGCGGGGAGGCTTTAGAGGGTTTCAATGTCATAGCTCTGTATAGAGGGTTTAGCGCAAATTTATAGAGTCAATTGAGAAAAGATAGTTTAAGTAAACTCCGGTCAAAACGGGGCGCGTGCTGACCGGAGTTCGAGTCACAGCTAGGCCATGACAGGCCGCCTGTTTAATACTATTTAATTGCCATTGTAACCCTATCAACTGCATAAAGTTCTCTCAAAACTTTACCCCGTCCAAGTGCTTTTGATTAAAGATATATTTGGGCGCGCGCGCTCAGTGGGCCGCTCTTTAACGCGGCCAATATAGATGAATCCGGCGATATTTTCACCCCCTTTTAGCCCAAGCGCGGCTTGAACGCGCTTATCATAAGCATACCACTCGGTGAGCCATTGCGCCGCAAAGCCGCGCGATTGGGCCGCAAGTAACAAATTATAACAGACCGCACCCGCGCTTAAGACCTGTTCCCATTCGGGGGTGCCGCGTACACATTTCACGGGACTAGAAATAACGGCGACAACATTGGGCGCGCGCATAAAGCGCTGACCTTCAAATAGGGCGCGGTCTTGGGGCATCTCTGGATTGGCCTTCATAAAGGCGCTCGCGATGTGATGTCCAAAATCCGCGCGGGCTTGGCCTTCAAAGGTTACAAATCGCCACGGGGCAAGTTTGCGGTGATCGGGCACACGCGCGGCGGTTTCCAGCATCTCGGCGAGCTGGCCTGCATCGGGCCCTGGCCCGTCCATGAGCTTGACCAAATTAGAGCGGCGCGCACTCAAAAAATCAGCAACAGCCTTATTCTTTGTGGGCAGCGGCAGCACCTGATCTTTTCCAGTCATTATAATCTCCAAATCTCTTTACCCAAAATGAGAAATCCGATAGGTCAGCGCAAGCAAAAAAGGATGAATCATGACAACTCCAGAACAAAATCTTACCGCCCTTGGCCTTACCCTCCCCGAAGCGGCGGCGCCAGTGGCCAATTATGTCTCTTATGTCACCTCTGGCAATATGGTCTTTATTTCTGGCCAGATTTCCAAAATTGGGGACAATGTCATTAACGGACGTTTGGGCGAAGACCTAACTGTCGAGCAAGGCCAAGAAGCGGCAAAGCTGTCAGCGCTAAACCTTATCGCGCAAATGAAAGCGGCCTGCGGCGGGGATTTATCCCGCGTGAAACGCGTGGTCAAATTGGGCGGCTTTGTGCAATCATCCTTTAAGGCCACACAGGCCGATATCCCAAAAGTCATTAATGGCTGTTCTGATCTTATGGTCGCCGTCTTTGGCGATGCAGGCCGTCATGCGCGCTTTGCGGTTTCTGCGCCAAGCTTGCCGCTTGATGTGGCTGTCGAAATTGATGCCATTATCGAGATTACCTAGCGCTCAGGCGCGCGCTGTGCAAGCATAGGCTATGAGCCAGCCAGATTATAGCGCGCGTATCTTGACCTCTATTGATGAGGTCAGCGAAGCAGCATGGGACGCCCACCTTCCAAAAGGGCGTCACCCTTTTCTAACTTGGCGCTTTTTAAACGCGCTCGAGCAAAGCGGCTCAGCCGTGCAAGAGACAGGCTGGGCCCCGCGTCATATCTGGCTTGAGGACGAGGTAGGCGCGGCGATGGGCGCGGCCCCGCTCTATGCTAAAACGCACAGCCAAGGCGAATATGTTTTTGACCATGGCTGGGCCGATGCCCTGCACCGCGCAGGCGGGCAATATTACCCCAAGCTTCAAGGCAGCATTCCTTTCACCCCCGCGTGCGGGCCGCGCCTGCTCGCGAAAACCCCCGAGACCAAAAAAGCCCTTATCAGCGCCATGGTGCAAGCCTGCGAGCAATGGGAGTTCTCGGGCGTGCATCTGACCTTCCTCCAAGACGAAGATAGAGCGCTGTTGTCCGAAATGGGGTTTGCGGCGCGCGAAGATCGGCAATTCCACTTTATCAATCGCGGCTATAAAGACTTTGATGATTTCCTCGCCAGCCTTGCCTCGCGCAAACGCAAAAATATTCGCAAGGAACGCAAAGCCGCCCAAGGGGGCATTACGATTAAGCGCTTAACGGGCGATGATCTGCGCCCTGAGCATTGGGATGTTTTTTATCAATGCTATATCGATACAGGGCAGCGCAAATGGGGGCGACCTTACCTCACCCGCGCCTTTTTTGATATTTTGCACCAAACGATGCGCGATGACATTTTGCTGGTCATGGCCTTTGATGGGGAGACCCCTATTGCCAGCGCGCTGAACTTTATTGGCAGCGATGCGCTTTACGGACGCAATTGGGGATGCTTGACCCATAAACCGTTTTTGCATTTTGAGCTTTGCTATTACCAAGCCATTGAAGCGGGTATTGAGCTAGGCTTGCCCAAGGTCGAAGCGGGGGCGCAAGGTGAGCATAAGCTGGCGCGCGGTTATGAACCCATCGCAACGCATAGCGCGCATTTCATCATGCATGCAGGCTTGCGCGACGCCGTGTCTGATTACTTGACAAGAGAGCGCCGCGCGGTTGACCATGAGATAAATATTCTAGCCAAACATACGCCTTTTAGGAAAACCCCATGACACTGCATGCCCCTTATGACACTGAGAATATTTTCGCTAAAATTTTGCGCGGGGAGATGCCTTGCGTAAAGGTCTATGAGGATAGCCATATCCTCTCGATCATGGATGCTTTCCCGCAATCAGAGGGCCATGTGCTGGTTATCCCCAAAGCCCCCTCGCGCAATTTGCTCGAGGTAAGCTCCAAAGACATTGGCCGTCTCTTTGGCGCGGTGCAGCGTATTACGGTGGCCGTCCAAGCCGCGCTAAAACCTGACGGCCTTGTGGTCACACAATTTAACGGCGCGCCTGCGGGCCAAACCGTTTTCCACACCCATGTCCACATTATCCCGCGCTATGAGGGTAAAGCTATGGCGAGCCATGAGCTAGGTAAGGGCGGCGGCATGGCCGATGTTGCGGCGCTTGAAGTGATAGCTGAGAAAATTAGAGAAAAGTTAGGGTAAGCCGCTAAACGGGTATACCCTCTTCCATACAGAACTCACGCACAATGGGGCGTAGGGTCATGAGACGGGACTCTGTTGTAATATGAGGCTCTAAGGTCTGGCGCAGCTTGGCGGCATCCAATTTTAAGAGGGCTGATTTAACGGGGCCAATGCCCGTGACCGGCATGGAGAGCTGACGATAGCCCAGCGCAACAAGTGTTATGGCTTCGATGGGCCGGCCGGCAATTTCGCCGCAAACGGAGACGGGCACGCCGCTGCGCGCAGCACCTTCTGCGATATATTTCATCACGGAAAGCGCGGCAGGATGAAGCGGGTCATAGCGGTCAGACACACGGGCATTGTCGCGGTCTGCCGCAAAGAAAAACTGCATCAAATCATTCGCGCCAACACTGACAAAATCAGCATGATCGCAAATGCTATTGATCGACCATGCCAAGGACGGCGTCTCGAGCATAACACCCACTTCAATTTTAGAGGGAAGCTCTTCGCCCAGCTTCTTGGCGCGATCCACCTCGCGGTCAAAAAGCGCGCGGGCCTGAATAAATTCTTCCACAGTCGTGACCATGGGGAACATGACTTTCAAATGCTTGCCAGCCCCAGCGGCCACCAGGGCGCGCAGTTGATAACGCATCAAGCCCGGGCGGTCGAGCGCAATACGGATAGCGCGCCAGCCAATAGCTGGGTTCTCTTCGGGCACGGGATCAATATAGGGCAGGATTTTATCTCCGCCCAAATCCAGCGTGCGGAAAGTCACAGGGCGAGAGCCTGCCGCCTCTATCGCTTTGCGGTAAAGCTCGGTTTGCTCTTTAAGCCGCGGCATAAATTCGCTGACCATGAATTGGAACTCAGTCCTAAAGAGGCCAATACCATCCGCCCCAGATTGCTCTATCTGAGGCAAGTCAACAAGAAGCCCCGCATTGAGCTGCAAAGAAATCGGCTCATTATCAACTGTCTTGGCGGGCGTGAATTTTAAAGCTTCATAAGCCCGGCTCATTTCGCCGGCAATATTTAAGCGCATCTGAAAGGCGGAAACTTGGGTTTCAAGCGGGCGGATATGCACACAGGCTTCTTCGCCGTCAATCAGGACTTCATCGCCGATTTCAATCAGGTCCAAAACGCCTTCGGCGCGGCCCAAAAGCGGCACGCCAATGGCGCGGCAAATAATCGCCGTATGAGAAGAGGCCGAGCCTTCCTCTAAAACTATTCCGCGCAGCTTGGAGCGGTCATAATCTAGCAGCTCGGCAGGGCCAATTTCGCGGGCAAAGATAATCGCATCATCTGAGATGTTTTTATTGCCCGGGCCTAAGGCTTCTCCGGAGAGGGCGCGCAAAAGACGGTTGGCCAAGTCTTCAAGGTCATGCAGGCGCGCGCGCAGATAAGGATCGCGCGATTTCATGAGCCGCGCGCGGTGTTCATTACGCACGCGTTCAACTGCGGCTTCGGAGGTTAGCCCAGAATGCACAGCTTCGCGCAACCGCCCGACCCATTTACGGTCATAGGCGAACATGCGGTAAGTCTCATATATCTCTTTACTCGCGCGCGAGAGCGAGGCGGTCTCGCCCGAGACCATCGCGTCAACAGAGGCGCGTAGCACGGCTATGCCTTCTTCAAGGCGGCCTTCTTCGGCGGCAATATTCTCGGCCAGCATATTGGCAGGCGCAACGGGGGGCAGATGTAAATAAGCATGGCCTTGCACCAGACCATTTGCAAAGGTTTTGCCTTTTATCGTTTCAGGCTTAAAGGCGACCAAAGTAATGCCTTTAAGGGCAGCTTTTTTACCGCCAACCCGTTCATCATCAACAATGATCTCGGCCAGTACCATGGCGACGGTGAGCAAGTCTTCGACTTCTTCTTCATTAAAACTTCGCGCCGCAACAGACTGAACCACCAATACGCCGAGCGTTCGGCCCCCGCGCAAGATCGGCACGCCTAGAAATGATTTAAAAGGGTCCTCGCCCGTTTCAGGACGATAAGAAAAGAGCGGGTGGCTTGGCGCATCAGCCAAGTTTAAAGGGCGCGCGGTTAAGGCGACATGGCCCACCAAGCCCTCGCCTGGTTTCATCCGCGTTTTGTGAACCGCTGAGGCTTTAAGGCCTTGAGTGGCGGAAAGCTCTAGATCTTCGCCGGGGCGCAAGAGATAGATAGAGGCCACCTTGACTTGCATCGCTTTAGAAATCGCGGCGACAAAATCATCAAGCCGCTCTTGAACCGACTCTGTACCCGCCATTGCGTTGCGGATGGCGCGCATTAATTTAGGCGGTTGAGATTTGATATTCGGGTCCACAGTCACGCTGGCTCTATAACCTATTTAGGGCGCGCCGTCATGGGTTTTAATGGCGCTCAATATTATTTAACCCAGAGCTGCATATTATTTAACCTTTAGCCCCAAGACGCAGCCAGTCGCGCTTGGGCAAACCGTACAGCTGATCCATAAATTCCATTTGAAGCCCAATAGGGCGCGTATGAGGGCTATTCCACATCATTGCAATGCCAGAGCGGCGCGCAGGGTCAAATAATATCAGGGCGCGGTAACCTTCCACACCGCCCCGGTGCCCAACAACCTTATGACCATTATAGTCATAAACCCGCCAGCCTAGCCCATATTGCGCTTCTTTCAGAGCTTTGAAATTGCGGTTCAAGAAAGACTGCTCTCTTGGGGTGGCTACGCGCCCTTGCTGCATAGCCTCTTGATGGGCTGCTGGCAAAGCGCCATTGGCCTCGGTCGGCATTTGCGCAATCATCCAGCGCGCCAAGTCTTTAACGGAGCTATTCACCCCCGCCGCCGCCGGTACGCGGTAATAATTTGGCTTTACGCGCCTAATCAAATTCCCAAAGCGGCCATGCGGCTTTGCCCATGACTTTGAGCGCGTTAATCCCTCAAGGGTTAGGCTCGCACTGCTCATACCTAAGGGCTTAAATATACGCTCATGTACGACCGCTTTATAAGGCAGCCCTGTTACGGTTTCGACGATTTCCGAGCTCGCATCATAGGCAACATTTTGATATGTATGGCAGGTGCTGGGGGCACAAAGATAAGTGAGATCTCTAAGGGCACTGCGTGTCTCTTTGGCCGCTTTGCCGCCTTCAATGCGGTTATCATAAGCATTACGCACAATCCCGACCTTATGGGCGAGCATGTCTTCGATACTAATCTGCTTTTCGGCTTTGGGAAGATTTAGAGACGGGGCGTGCAAACTTGCCGTTTGTGCCAGTTCTAATGCCCCTTCTTCTTCTAAAGATAAAATAGTCGCCGCCGCAATACCTTTAGAGACAGAGGCCCAACGAAAAACCGTATCAGGCGTTACGTTTCTGTTGCTTCCGCGCGCTTCCTCACCATAGCCTTTGGCAAAGCTGATCTTTCCATCTTCGACCAGCGCGATGGACATTCCCACCATTTCAAGCTGATGCATGAGCCGTGAGGCGCGCTTATCAATTTCGGCTTTATCAATGATGGCAGGGCGCACTTGCGCAAGATTAGCCGCCGCAAGGCCAGCATCAGGGCCAGCGCCAGCGAAGGTAAGCAAAAGCGAAAGAGCTAAGGCGCGGAACATCATGGGCCGTGCTTTAATGGCGTAATATTTGGTCTGTCCAGTTAACTTTGCAGAGCCAATGCAAATCGCGCCTTTTTGCCTCATCCTGCGGCAAAGACCCATAAAAGCAGCCCTGCCCCCAAAATCAGGCGGTAAACCATAAAGGGGAAAAATCCGATACGGTTGACCACGCGCATAAAGACGGCAATACACGCATAAGCGGCCACAAAGGAGAGCGCGGCGACCAATAGGCCATCCGCCGCGCTGGCCCCGCCGCCAGCCTCAGAGGTAAGCAATTTCAGCAAAGCAAAAGCCCCTCCCGCGCCAATAATCGGCAAGCTCATGAGCATTGAAAAGCGCGCGGATTCTTCGCGGGTCATATCCATAAAGCGCGCCGCCATCATGGTAATACCTGAGCGCGAGGTCCCTGGAATAAGGGCCATAGCTTGGGCAAGGCCTAAAAGCCCCGCCTTTTTCCATGTAAGCGTTTCGGTAGTCTGGGTTTGGTGGCCCTTAATATCAGACACCCAAAGCAGAATACCAAAGACAATTGTTGTGCCTGCAATGATAAGCGGATTGCGCAGCAGCTCATCCCAGCCGACTGCATTTAAGGTAAAGCCCAAAATGAGGGCCGGCGGGGTAGCAATGATGAGATTGAGCGCGAGGGCTGAGCGTTTATTGAGCTTTCGGCCCAGCAAATCCACAAGGCCAGCTAAAATATCGCCGACATCCCTGCGAAAATAGAGCATGACCGCAAAGAGCGAGCCAAAATGCGCCATCACGTCAATCAAGGGGCCCTGATCGACGGGCCAGCCGAGTAATTGCGGGGCCAAAATAAGATGCGCGGAGCTGGAAACAGGCAAGAACTCGGTGAGACCTTGAATGATTGCTAAAATAATGAGGTGAAGCCATGACATGGGAGCTCGCTAACGTGAAACGGTAAAGGCTTTATTGACTTTATGGAGCCCAGCACAATCATTTATTCGCTTTTTAGGCGCAAAAGAATCTTTGAGAATCAATCGCAAGAATAAGTCGGTCGGCTTCACGCTGGCAAGTACTTCATATTTTATTATTAAAAATCAATAACTTGAGATATTTATTTCTCATATTTATTTTCGCAATTATATCTCCAATTGACAAATTGTCGCATCTTGCAAATAGCCAGATTAAGCTTTATACCCCGCCCTCGCGCAATCCAAACATGTGATGCAAAGATGAATGGGAAAGACTATGCCAAGTAAAATGCTACAATTCGTCGAAACCGATAGGGATATGCCCGAAAAACGCGTCGCTGAGACGCGTAAAGAAGACTTTCTAGAGATTTATGGCGACTATATTGACGCCAAAGCCAAAGAGCAGGCCTCACGCTGTTCGCAATGCGGCGTACCATTTTGCCAAAATCACTGCCCTCTGGATAATAATATACCTGATTGGCTCAAATTAACCGCCGAGGGCCGTGTTGAGGAAGCCTACCGCGTTTCTTCCGCCACCAATAATATGCCAGAGATTTGCGGCCGTATTTGCCCCCAAGACCGTCTTTGCGAAGGCTCTTGCGTGATTGAGCAATCTGGCCACGGCACAGTAACCATCGGCTCTGTGGAGCGTTTCATTACGGATACGGCATGGAAAGAGGGCTGGATTGAGCCGATTAAGCCGCGCAAAGAGCGACCTTTATCTGTCGGTATTATTGGCGCGGGCCCCGCTGGCCTTGCCGCCGCTGAGGAATTGCGTCAGCTCGGCTGGCAAGTCACGGTCTATGACCGCCATGACCGCGCGGGCGGGCTTCTAATTTATGGCATCCCGAACTTTAAGCTCGATAAAGAAATCGTTCAGCGCCGCACAAAGCGTCTTGAGGACGGGGGCATTGAATTTGTTCTAGGCTGCGATGTGGGCGTTGACATTACATTTGATAAGCTGCGCGAAAAGCACCAAGCGGTGCTGATTGCCGCTGGCGTTTATAAAGCCCGCGATCTGGATTGCCCGGGCGCAGGCGCCAAGGGCGTGACCCCTGCCCTGCCTTTCTTAATTGAAAGCAATCGCCGCGGCCTTGGCGATAAAGTCAGCGGCGAGACTGCCGAAGGTAAAAACGTTGTTGTCATTGGCGGCGGCGATACGGCCATGGATTGCGTGCGTACAGCTGTGCGCCAAGGCGCAAAATCTGTGACTTGCCTTTACCGCCGTGACCAAACCAATATGCCTGGCTCTGCCCGCGAGACAAAGAATGCCCAAGAAGAGGGCGTAACGTTTGAATGGCTTGCGGCCCCCAAAGCTATCCATGATGATGGCGGCACGGCCACAGCCGTGCGCGCGGATAAAATGCGCCTTGGTAAAAAAGATGCCTCTGGCCGCCAAGGCGTCTCCGCGATTAACGGCGCTGACTTTGACGTCAAAGCTGACCTTGTCATTAAGGCGCTTGGCTTTAGCCCCGAAAACATGAAAGATTTATCCGGCGAGCTGACGGTGACGCGCTGGGGCACGCTTCGCGTTAATCCCGTCACCTTTGAAACAAACCTGCCGGGTGTTTACGCGGCGGGCGATATTGTGCGCGGCGCCAGCCTTGTCGTCTGGGCCATTCGCGAAGGCCGCGACGCCGCCGCCCATATGCATAAATATCTAAAAGCCCAAATGGCCGCCGACGCCAATATCGCTGCGGAATAGAGTTAAGATTATGACTGATAAAACAAACGAGAATAACTGGCTTGAAGATTACACACAAAAGCGCGACGCGCTGATTGAAGTGGGGGCCTATAACCCCGCCGATGAGCACGCCAATTGCGGCGTAGGACTTGTGGCCTCTATTGACGGGACAGCGCGCCGTGATGTGGTGGAGAAATCCATCCAAGCGCTTAAAAATGTCTGGCACCGCGGCGCGGTTGATGCAGATGGCAAGACAGGCGATGGGGCCGGTATCCGTCTTGATATTCCGCAGGAATTTTTCCGCGCGCAAGTCGAGCGCACAGGCCATAAAGCCAGATCCGCTAAAATCGCTGTGGGGATGTTCTTTCTGCCGCGTACAGATTTTGGCGCACAAGAGAAAGCGCGGACAATTGTCGAGACTCAGCTTTTAAAAGAAGGCTTTTATATTTATGGCTGGCGCCAAGTGCCGATTGATATTGATGTTATTGGCGATAAAGCCAAAGCCACACGCCCTGCCATTGAGCAGGTTATGTTCCGCGACCCCAAAGGGCGCAAGGGCAATAAGCTCGAGCGCGAGCTTTATATCATTCGCCGCCGCATTGAAAAAGAAGCTATTAAAGCGCAAATCCCAAGCTTTTACTGCTGCTCGCTCTCTGTTCAGACCATCATCTATAAGGGTATGTTCCTCGCCGAGGACATTGATAACTTTTATCCTGACCTGCAAGATGAGCGTTTTATCTCGCGCGCTGCGATTTATCATCAGCGCTATTCGACCAATACATTCCCTGAATGGTGGCTCGCGCAGCCTTTCCGCATGCTGGCCCATAACGGCGAGATTAACACACTAAAGGCCAATTCAAATCACATGAAAAGCCATGAGATTAAAATGGCTAGCACCGCCTTTGGCGAACGCGCCGGTGATGTAAAACCTGTCATTCAAAAGGGCAGTTCTGACTCCGCCGCGCTTGATGCCGTCTTCGAATTGCTTGTGCGCGCAGGCCGCACAGCCCCAATGGCCAAAACTTTGCTCATCCCAGAAGCCTATTCCAAGCGCGGGGACTTAATGCCCGATAGCTGGCGCTCGCTTTATGAATATTGCAACGCGGTGATGGAGCCATGGGACGGCCCTGCCGCAGTCGCGGCCTATGATGGCCGCTGGGTGACATCAGGCCTTGATAGAAACGGGCTGCGTCCTTTGCGTTACGCCATTTCAGAAGACGGTATTTTAGCGGTGGGCTCCGAAGCCGGCATGTGCCCGATGAAAGAAGAAGACATTGTCAGAAAAGGCGCAATTAAGCCGGGCCGCATGATTGCTGTCGATTTGGACGAGGGTAAGTTTTACGACTCTCACGAAATCCTCAATGAGCTGGCCGATAAGCGCCCTTATACAAAGTGGCTCAAAAAAGTCGTCAATCTTGACGAGAAACTGGCGGGCCCAGAGCCAAAGCCAGACCTTGCGGGCGAAGAGCTTGCGCGCCGTCAGCTCTCTTGCGGGCAAACGCTCGAAGATCTTGAATTAATTCTCGGGCCAATGGCCGAGCTTGGCAAAGAAACTGTCGGCTCTATGGGGGATGATACGCCTTTGGCTGTCTTGTCTGATATTTACCGCCCGCTTTCGCATTTCTTCCGTCAAAACTTTAGCCAAGTGACAAACCCGCCCATTGACCCGCTACGCGAGACCCGCGTGATGGGCCTTAAAACGCGCTTTCGTAACCTGCGCAATATTCTGGCTGAAGATAGCTCGCAAACAACAGAGATGTTGGTGCTGGACAGCCCCGTTATGACAACGGGTATGCTAAGCCGCTTTAAGAAGCTTGTCGGGCCAAAGAAAATTCGCGAAATTGATTGCACCTTCGATGTGGCCAATATGCCGGCTACCTCTGGCGGGCGCAGCATTAAAGACCTACTCGCACGCATCAAGGCCGAAGCCGAAGCCGCGGTTCGCGACGGTGTTGAGAACATCGTCTTAACTGACGAGCACGTCAATGATGACCGCGCTGCCGCACCGATTATCCTTTGCGTGGGCGCGGTGCAAACCCATCTTGTGGCCGAAGGGCTTCGTTCTTCATGTTCTATCCTTGTGCGCTCTGCGGAGTGTCTGGACACGCATTACTTTGCCGTGCTTATAGGCGCAGGCGCCACAGCCGTGAACGCCTATATGGCGCAAGATAGCTTGGTTGAGCGCGTCAACCGCGGATTGCTGGATATGGACGCGGATAAAGCCGTCGCCCAATATAAAAAGGCCATCGAAGGCGGCCTGCTTAAAATCATTTCTAAAATGGGCATCTCGGTTATTTCCTCCTATCGCGGCGGTAATAACTTCGAAGCATTGGGCCTCTCCCGCGCGCTTGTCGGTGAAAACTTCCCCGGCATGACGTCGCGTATTTCAGGTCTTGGTCTTGCCGGTCTTGAAAATAAAATCACTGATATTCACGCGCAAGCTTATGAGCCTGCTGTGGTGCGCCTGCCCGTGGGCGGGCTGTACCGCGTGCGCGCCAAAGGCGAGCGCCATGCTTATCAAGCCGAGATGATCCACATGCTACAAGAAGCTGTTGGCTCTGGCGATTATGAGCTTTATAAGAAATATGCCAAAGTGGTGAATTCTGAAAAGCCTATTCAAATTCGCGATTTGCTGGACATTAAAACGGCAGGCAAACCTTTGCCGCTGCACCGTGTTCAATCTGTCAATGAAATTCGCCGCCGTTTCTGTACGCCCGGCATGTCGCTCGGCGCGCTCTCGCCCGAGGCGCATGGCACGCTAAATATTGCGATGAACCGTATTGGTGCAAAGTCTGTCTCTGGCGAGGGCGGCGAAGACCGCGCGCGCTATAATCCACTGCCAAATGGCGATAATCCGAACTCTGCGGTGAAACAAATCGCTTCGGGCCGTTTTGGCGTGACCGCTGAATATCTAAACCAGTGCCGCGAGATCGAAATTAAAGTCGCCCAAGGCGCGAAACCCGGCGAAGGCGGACAGCTCCCTGGCTTTAAAGTCACAGAGATGATTGCTAAATTCCGTAATGCAACGCCCGGCGTGACGCTTATCTCGCCCCCGCCCCATCACGATATTTATTCTATCGAAGATTTGGCGCAGCTGATTTACGATTTAAAGCAAATCAACCCAACCGCGCGCGTCGCCGTTAAGCTTGTTGCGTCTTCTGGCGTAGGCACGATTGCTGCGGGCGTGGCCAAAGCCAAAGCCGATACAATTTTGATTGCTGGCCATAATGGCGGCACAGGTGCCTCGCCTAATACCTCGCTGAAATATGCGGGTATGCCGTGGGAGCTTGGCCTGTCCGAAGCGCATCAAGTCCTCACGCTGAACAATCTTCGCGGCGATGTAACCTTGCGCACAGATGGCGGGCTGAAAACAGGCCGCGATATTGTCATTGCGGCGCTGCTGGGCGCTGAAGAATATGGTATCGGCACGCTGAGCCTTGTTGCTATGGGCTGTATTATGGTGCGTCAGTGCCACTCTAATACATGCCCTGTTGGCGTCTGTGTGCAAGACCCGCGCCTGCGCGAGAAATTCACAGGTAGCCCAGAGAAAGTTATTAATCTGATGACCTTTATCGCGGAAGATGTGCGCGAAATTCTCTCAGCGCTTGGCGTTGAAACGCTGGACGAAATTGTAGGCCGCACGGACTTGCTTGCGCAGGTCTCGCGCGGGGCGGAAAACCTTGATGATCTTGACCTTAACCCTGTACTCGCCCGTGTTGATAACCGCAAAGTTGCGGATTCGCGCGAGGCCCGTATTGAAGTGCCAGATACTCTGGACGTTCAAATCGTGGCCGATGCGGGACAGTTCTTCCAGCGCGGGGAGAAAACATCGCTGAGTTATAGTGTCCAAAACACGCACCGCGCTGTGGGCACGCGCACAAGCTCGCATATCTATAAGAGCTTTGGCGCGCAGGGCTTGCCAGATGGTCAGCTCACCGTCCGCCTTAAAGGCTCAGCCGGTCAATCGCTGGGCGCGTTTGGCATGAACGGGCTGCGCCTTGTTGTTGAAGGCGATGCCAATGATTATGTCGGCAAGGGCCTCTCTGGCGCAGAAATCATTGTCATGCCGCAGGGCCGCACACCGATTGAAAGACATGAGAGCGCCATTATCGGCAATACCTGTCTATATGGGGCGACCAAAGGCACCTTGATGGCCGCGGGCCGCGCGGGCGAGCGCTTCTGCGTTAGAAACTCTGGCGCGATTACAGTGGTCGAAGGCGCGGGCACAAATGCTTGTGAATATATGACGGGCGGCATCGCCGTTATGCTTGGCTCAGTCGGGGATAACTTTGGCGCGGGCATGACCGGCGGCATGGCCTATGTCTATGATGAGGACAATATGTTCGAAAAAGCAGTCAATCCTGACAGCGTCGTCTGGCAGCGTTTTGACGCCGAGCATTATGAGCAGCAATGTAAAGACTTAATCGCTAAACATGCCGAGCAAACAGGCTCTGAGTTCTCCAAAAAGCTTCTCAAAGATTGGGAACTCGAGCGCGGTAAATTCTGGCAGGTCATTCCAAAAGAAATGCTATCCCGCCTAGAAATCCCGCTGACCCAAGCGGCAGCTGAATAAGCGGCAAGATATAAAATTAAAAAAGGCGGGGCCAATGGCTCCGCCTTTTTCTTATCTGGTTTTAGGAGCGGGCTATTTCACAACTTCCTGAGCGTCCATCAAAATTAATGTCTCGCCATTGGGCATAAGCTTCATATTCGCATTTGGCTTTGAAGCGGTGGGCGCGCCGACTTGAACGGCAATACCGAAAATCCGCGGCTCGCCTTTATCTGTTAGCGCCCTTACATTGATATAATGGCGGCCATTACCATTGGCAGTGACGCTCACATCAATGACGTGGCTATCTCCATCACTCATATCAATGCGCAGCTGATCGGCGGGGGTGAAGAGCGAAATAGCACCTTCCGCTGCAATTTTCACATCAAGCTGGCCAGCGCTGTAAGCCTCATCCAGTATAAGCTGAAAAGTCTCCGTCTCGCCAATCTCTAACCTAGGCTTTAGGTTATGGCTATAAGAGACCGAGGCCCCGGGCTTTAGGTAGCCAATAGGCGCGCTGTAACCCGCCTTCAGTTTTATATTATCACCATGGCTATGGCTTTGCCCATATGGTTTTGCAAATGCGGGGCCTGCCAGTCCGAGCAAAGATGCGGTGAAAAGGGCGGTCAATATCGTTCTAACATGTCTCATGGTCAATATCCTTGGCTATCGCGTGACAGTAAAATTATAACAGGAATCCCCGCGCGTGCCTGTAATGCCCAGATTGAAGAAATCATAAGCATCAACCCTATGAAGTCCTGCGGCAAGGCTAATGGAGGCCTGCTCTGTATCCGTATCACCAGATTCCGCGACACCTAAAAACGTCTCATTTCTATAGACCAAAAAGTCGGGGTCTCGGTTCGTTGCCGTTGATGTGGCCGCATTCCGCGTCATGGTCAGCGTATGAGCGCCTGGGGCTGTCACATTAAAGGCCACATAGGCGCGGTTTCCAAGCATGTTATATGTGCCTTGATCATCGACTGAGCAGATTTCAACAGGGCCACCATTCACGTTAACGACATTGTAAACAGGCAGAGCGCTAGGAACTGTCCCATTTGACGTCTCGCCTGCTCCATCAGGCCCTATCCCATTGACATTTCTATCGGCCGCCAAAACATCAATCGCGGCAGCATTGGCCGGGAACTGCGTTTTAAACTCATCCAGATAGGCAAATATCGTCGTGAAATATGGCGTTTCCTTATAGCTATCGCTGACAAAGACATCATAGATAGGGCCAATACCCAAAGAGAGCGTATCGCCCCCATCACTCGCACTATCAAAAATATCATATAAAATTGACTGCACCGAGGTCTCATTAAACCAGCCTTCTTGCCCGACATCATTGTCTTCGACATCAAGGGCAAAACCGCTTGCTTGGCCCGCATCATCGCTATCCCTATATACAGAATCGCCAATAATCATACCCGAGAGCGCATTGCCAAAACCTTCGCCCATCGCCACGCGCGGATCGAGCCTATCCTCGCCCCCATGCGACCCACCAATAGAGTCAGAGCGCGAGAGCTGGTCTTCAAAATAATGCCCCCATTCATGCACGACGACATGAATATCATATTCATCCGTGTCATTATTTTCAGCGCCCAGAATATAGATATCGCCATTGCCCCGATACGAGGATGTCGTAATTTCGCCGTTCGCGAGGGTGCCTGAAACAGGAATGTTATTCACGCTCCAGTTAAATTTAGCGAGCGGGAAAACGACATCAGGGTCATGAGCCGCAATCTGTGTGACGGCGTCATAAATCGGGTCCATAATGGCAAAGGGCGCGGCTTGGCGCGGGCTAGTATAGCTCGAGCCGCCCCAACCAGAACCCGCATTTAAATCGCGTGTTGAATCGGCTGTGCCCGAACTTTGTAGCGCCCCTTGCAGGGCATATAATGCATCTGAGTTGGTGTTATCTTGCACGCGCACATTCCATTGGGCGCCTGATGTTTGTACCATTTCAGCTTTAATTCGCACCCTTACATTTGCATTGGGATCAAGCTCAAAACTATAAGCGCCAGTGGCATCTGTTTTAGTGATGTCCAAGACTGTGCCCGAAGCATCAACCAGCTCGGCTGTGGCGCCGCGAATAGGACGCTGCTGAATAGAGTCGTAATCTAAAGCCGTTGGGAAAACACGAAAAGTGCTAGAATTTGAAATGTGAGGCACAAAGTCATAAGTCGCTGTGCCGCTAAGTGTCACTGTGGCAGGCGCAAGACTAACCGTAAATGTTTCCATTGAGACATTGCCGGCTGAGTCAGTCGCACTGACCGTACACACAGTCGTCGTGGCGACCGTCACCACTGGCGCGGTAAAGACGCCATTGGCAAAGCTGCCGCCATTACTGCAGCTCACCGTCGGCCCACTCGCCACGCCGCCGTTATCGGTCGCCGTAATTGTCAAAGGCGCGCTTTCCCCTGACGCCAAATTAAAGCTTGATTGCGATACAGTTAAGGTCGGCCCGCTCAAATCGGGCGTCATAGTCACGGTCAGAGTGGCTGTGCCTTCATTACCCGCCGCGTCTTGGGCGGTGGCGGTGCAGACACTGGCCGTATCAGCTGTCACGACTGCGGCCGTAAACACGCCTGCTGAAAAGCTCCCGCCATTGGTGCAAGTCACGCTCGGCCCGCTTGTAATGCCGACATTATCGCTGCTGCTGAGCACGATGGACTGTGATTGCCCAGAGACTACGCTAGTCGTGCTAGGGTTAAAATTAAGGGTTGGCGCAGTGTTATCCGCAACAGGTGGCGGAGGAGGAGGTGGCGATGTCGTCCCCCCAGATGAACTGCCTCCGCCGCCGCAAGCGGTAAACCCAACTGAAAAAAGAGCAACAATTACCGAATGGCTGACACTGTGTTTAATATTCAAGTTAGGCTCTCCTGCAAGATATGCCGAATGCCCCATTCAGCCAGATAGTCTTAGCATTAGGGTACAAATGTCAATAAGAGGTTACAGCTAAGCCACAGATGACAGGTCTGCCAAGATTACACCCACACCGTATAATTGCGGATTAAATTTGCTCAAGAAAGCTATCAGCCTATTGCCCATACCGCCCAGATGGGGCAGAAGGCTGCCCTATGAATTGGCTTACAAAACTCACGCCCCCCGGGGTCAAAGATATTTTTTCCAAAAAGGATACGCCAGATAATCTCTGGATAAAGTGCCCTAAATCTGGAGAAATGGTCTTCTCTGCGGATTTGCCTGGACTGCTCCATGTGACCCCTGCGGGTCATCATATGCGGATTGGGCCAAAACTGCGTTTGGACTATACTTTTGATAATGCAGAATATGAGATGATTGCGGTGCCCGATGTCGCGCGCGATCCGCTAAAATTCAAAGATGACCAGAAATATACGGACCGTCTCAAAAAAGCACGTCAAAAGACAGGCGACCAAGATGCCATGAGCATTGCTGTTGGCAAAATCTACGGCGTAAAGACCGTTATTCTCGTGCAAAACTTTGCCTTTATGGGCGGCTCACTTGGCATGGCTGCCGGCGAAGGTTTTATCCAAGCCGCTGAATATGCCCATGAACATAAGCTGCCCCTTGTGATTTTCACAGCGGCCGGCGGCGCGCGTATGCAAGAAGGCGCGCTCTCGCTCATGCAAATGCCGCGTACAACCATTGCCGTACAAGAGCTGCGCGAAGCGGGTCTGCCTTATATCGTCGTACTGTGTGACCCAACAACAGGCGGCGTGACCGCCAGCTATGCAATGCTTGGTGATGTTCATCTGGCAGAGCCCGGCGCGCTTATTTGCTTTGCGGGGCCGCGCGTGATTGAAGAAACTATTCGAGAGAAATTACCCAAAGGTTTTCAGCGGGCAGAATTTTTGCAAGATAAAGGCATGATTGACCGCGTTGTGGCGCGCCGCGATATGCGCCGAAGCCTCGCTCAAATTCTGACCGTTCTGACAAAGTCAGATATTAGCTTGCCGCCGGCCAGCAATGCGGCGGAGCGCAGCGCGCAAAACGCTAATGGCTAAAACCTCATCGTCTGAAACCGTTGCGCAGGCGCTTAGCACCCTGCAAGCGCTGCATCCTAAGAAAATCGACCTTGGCCTTGAGCGCATTGAGCGTGTCTTAGCCGCGCTCGGCCATCCCGAACAAAAGCTCCCGCCGACGATTCATGTGGCGGGCACAAATGGCAAGGGCTCAACCGTGGCCTTTCTACGCGCCTTCGCGCAGGCGGCGGGACTAAAGGCCCATGTCTATACCTCGCCTCACTTAGTGCATTTTCGCGAGCGCATTGTGGTAGGCTCCCAAGAGATTTCAGACGCGGCGCTGATTGATGTGCTCGCCCGCGTGCGCGATGCCAATGACGGCGCGCCCCTCTCCTTTTTCGAGGCCACAACCGCCGCCGCCCTGCTTGCTTTTTCGGAAAGCCCTGCTGATATTTGCATTATCGAGGTTGGCCTTGGCGGGCGTTATGATGCGACCAATGTGATTGAGGCCAGCGCCTGCGTTATCACGCCGATTGATTATGATCACGCCGAGTTTCTAGGCCGAGATCTGGCGGGAATTGCCCGCGAAAAAGCGGGCATTATGCGCGCCCATACCCCCGTCATTATTGGCCCGCAAACTGAGCTCGTAACTGCCGTACTCGAGGCCGAAGCCAATAAGCTTAAAGCCAGTGATAGCTATTTTGGACAAGATTTTCGCAGCTATCGCCAGCACGGGCGGCTTGTCTTTGAGCAAGAAGATGAATTGCTCGACTTGCCTTTGCCCGCGCTGATAGGCGACCACCAAACCCTCAATGCAGGTACGGCCATTGCGGCAGCTCGCATCATGCAGATCCCACTCAAAGCCATTGAGAAAGGCCTAAAGACTGTCTCTTGGCCCGCGCGCATGCAAAACCTGACCAGCGGCGCGCTGGCGGATATGGTCTTCGAGAGCGGCGGTGAATTATGGCTAGATGGCGGGCATAATCCCCATGCCGCGCGTGCCGTAGCCAGCGCCTTAGCAGGGCTTGAATCCAAAACGCCACGGCCTCTAATTTTGGTTACAGGTATCCTCGCCAATAAAGATATAGGCGGATTTTTGGATGCCTTTGAAGGGCTCGCAAGCGCGGTTATTGGCGTTGAAATTCCAAACCACACCTCTCTTGCCCCAGAAACGCTTATTGAGATTGCGCAGGCGCGCGGCATGAACGGCCAGGTGGCGGGCAACATAATTGATGCCGTACAGCGCGCGATTAATACGGGCGAAGCCTTGTCGCGGCAAACAGCGGAGGAGCCGATAACGCCGCCGCGCATTCTCATTTGCGGCTCGCTCTATCTTGCGGGCGAAGTCCTCAAGCTTTAGTCATAAAAAAACCGCCCCTTAAACTCTAAGCGGCGGTTTTGAATTTGTATAGAGCTCAGGCTAGGCGTGTTCAGACACCCATTCCGCCAGCTTTGTTTTTGTCATCGCGCCTACTTTGGTCGCTACGACTTGACCGCCTTTAAAAATCATCAATGTCGGAATACCGCGCACATGAAATTTTGCGGGCGTTTCAGGGTCATCATCAATATTGACCTTCGCAATTTTAATCTTATCGCCCATTTCCTCAGAAATATCCTCAAGCGCAGGGCCGATCTGCTTACAAGGCCCGCACCATTCCGCCCAAAAATCAACGAGGACAGGTGTGTCTGAGTCGATAACATCGGCCTTAAAACTGGAATCGGATACTTTCACTGTTGCCATAATGGCCTCCGTTATTAATTTCTGCCCCCTAGGTAAGAAGCCTCTTTATCCGCGTCAAGGCTTTGCCCAGCTCTTTATCATCCAAAATCATCATGGAAGGGCCATCCGTCCAAAGCAGCGCGCAGATAATTTCATGATTTGGGTAAATCTCGCGAGCAAGCTCGCGGTAAGCCGCCATCTGTCCCCAATAAATCTCGGCGACATCTTCTTGGCGCATGGGCGGGGGGCGATTGGATTTATAATCAATGATAAAGACTTTATCTTCGGTAACGCTAAGGCGGTCTATCTGCGCGTTCAGATAGAGCCCGCGCCCCAATGAGGCGGTGGAGCCTGCCAGCGAAACTTCGGCGCGGCTGCCCGGCGCAAAAATATCTGCAAAGTCAGCATGGCCTAGCACCGTCAACACTTCATCTTTGATTTGCGCACTCTCCGCGGCATTGACCTTATAGCTATGCAAGATTTTATCCGCCATAGCGCCGCGGGCCTCAACCTGAACATCAGGCAGGATTTCTAGCAATTTATGGATAAGGTTACCGCGGGCAAAACGGCGATCTCTATGCGGCGCAAGCGGGGAGCGCATGGCGGGCGCGCCATCCTCGGCAAAGGCGAGCAGATGCGAGGGCGTGACCGTCTTGCGCGGGCGCGGCGCGGCGGGGGCGTCAATATTAATCCAAGGGGGTAAATCCGTAGCGCCTAAAGCCCCCGTCTTCGCCGCCGCGCTTATAGGGGCAGGCACTACGCCGTAACGCTGGCCATCCCCAAAGGGCGTCTCAATGACTGTACTCTCCAAGCCTTCAAAAGCCTTTCGGGCATGAACATACCAGCTCTCATCCGAGACTTTGCCTTTATTTTGCCCATGCTTATAGCCGCAAATAATCAACCGCGATTCCGCGCGGGTCATGGCCACATAAAAGAGCCGCAAATATTCTTGAAGCTTCTTGGCCTTGGCCTGCTCTTTATAAGCTTTAATGACCTCTGGCGTTTGCTTTGAACTGACGCTCAGCGCATAGCCGCCATCCGCCATGCCAATGACGCTATCCCCGCGCGTGGGAATTTGCGTTGTATCGGGCAAGAACACCACGGGCGCTTCCAAGCCTTTGGCCCCGTGCACCGTCATCACCCGCACCATGCCCTCGCCCTCGTCCTCGGCCGTATCCATCTCGCGTTTTAGCTCTTGCTCAGAGGCGATAAAGCTTTGAACGAAATGCTGCAAAGACGGACTGCCTTGGCGCTGATGAGAGAGCGCGCGCGCCAAAAAAGCTTCGAGCGCATCTTTGGCTTCGAGCCCAAGACGCTGATAAATCTGCTTATGCAGGCTTGTCCCATCCGCGCCTTGGTGGTCCAAAACCTTGCTAAAGAACTCATAAGGGGCAAAGCGGCGCGATTGGGTAATCACAAACTCTAAAAAATCGCCCGTTTTGGGCCAGCCCGCTTTAACCGCCTCATATAACGCGCCTTTGCGCCCATAGGCGGCCTCAAAAAGCTTATCTTCATCCCAGCCGATAAGCGGGCTTTTTAGAAGCTCCGCCAAGGCCAAATCATCATGAGGCAAAAGCGCAAAGCGGGCCAAGGCCAGCAGATCTTTGACAATAATCGCATCTTTCAGCTTAAGCCTATCCGCGCCCGCCACCGCGACGCCGGCCCCTTTAATATTGCGAATAACGGCGTTAAAAAACGGCCCGCGCGATTGCACAAGAATAAGAATATCCCCCGCCCGCATGGCGCGCATGACGCCTAGCTTTCTGTCAAAAACGGGCTCTTTATGATCCAGCCATGATTTTATTTTCAGCGCGACCTCATGGGCAAGCTGCTCTCTGGCATCCGCCTTTGAGAGCGCATCAACGGGCGTTGTATCCCATGGCTCTTTTTCGTCTTCGCCCTCAGGCCGGTCCACGGCAGGCCAAAGCTCGACGAGGCCGCGGTCAGCGCGGCGTGCACTATGCCTAATCAGGTCAGAGGCGGGCGCATATTCCGCGCTATCAAACATTTTAAGCCGCACATTATCTTCGATAAATATCTGATCGACAAAGGAGAGAATATCAGGCGCCGAGCGAAAAGACATGAGCATACGAATGTCAGCTCTATTTTTATCGCCCGCATAATCGCGAATTTTATCTTGAAAGACTTTCGGCTCAGCGCCTTGAAAGGAATAGATAGATTGCTTTTCATCTCCCACGGCAAAAAGCGTGCGCGCCTGCCCCGGCCCGCGTTCGGGATTGTCTTGGATAAAGGCCTCAGCCAGCGCGTCAATAATGTCCCACTGGGCGGGCGAAGTATCTTGCGCCTCATCCAGCAAGATATGTTCTATCCCTCCGTCCAGCTTATAGCGCACCCAATCGGAGACCTCTTTGCGGCAGAGAAGATTGCGCACGAGGTGAATTTGGTCATCAAAATCCAGTCCGCGCCGCGCATGTTTCGCCGCTTTGAAAAGGGTAGTGAATTTTTGCGCAAGCATAAAGAAAGCCTGACTGAGCTGATAACATTGCAGCCCCATAATGTGCTGGCCTGCGGCTTGTACACGCGCCATTTCTTCACTCGGCCCATCGGGCGATGCAAAAAGCGCCAGAGCATTTGGTCCTGATTTTTTCGTACAAACTTGTTTGACGGCGTTCATGTCTTGTTTGAAGACAATCGATGCGTATAAATCCCATGCAGCAACAGGGTCAGTTTGCGTCACGGCATCAGCAAAAATATGCCCTTTTCTTTGGTCATTTACATTAGGGCTATCGCACATATCCTTGGCCGCCGCGCGCAAGGCATCATGCGGGGTTGCGGCCCATAGCTTAGCTTTTAGCGTAGCAATATCGATATCCGTATCGTCTAGTCCCAGCGCAGCGGCAAGCGGAGCGCAGCCGCCAGCCTCACCCCAGCCCTTCACTTCATAGCTATTATAAGACACCCATTTAAAAAGATCTTCCAGCGTTTGATCGGCCTTGGCGCGGGTGAGCCGCTGCACGGCTTGATTCAGCGCGCCGCTCGGCTGCTCCATCGCCTCTTTATAAATCTGCGCGCGAATCTCCTCGCGGATATTGTTCATTTCCAAATCATCGAGCGGGGCATAGCCCGGCAAAATACCTGCCTCCATGGGGAAACGGCCCAAGATGCGTTCGCAAAAGGCGTGAATAGTTTGCACCTTTAGCCCTTCTGGCGTCTCAAGCGCTTTGGCGAAAAGCTGGCGCGCTGTGGTGAGCTTAATATCGGGCGTAGGCGCGCCGACCAGCTTATCTAGCGCCTCGCGCAAAGGCTCATCATCCAAAATAGACCATTCGCCCAATGTCTCAAACAGGCGCGATTGCATCTCTGCCGCCGCCGCTTTGGTATAGGTCAGGCAAAGCACTTTTTCAGGCGGAACCCCGCGCAGCAAAATCCGCGAGACGCGATTGACCAAGACGCGCGTTTTCCCAGAGCCCGCATTGGCGCTGGCAAGACGGGTGGAGACAGGATCGGCCGCCATATTCTGCGCGGCCACGGCCTTGCCGTAAGCTTCCTTGCGCCCTTTCTCATCAAGCGGAGCCGTGCTCACTCTCCTCCTCCCTTGATGTCTTCAGCGCCAAGGCGCATCCATTCATCGCGGCGGGCCAGATGGTTATAATCGCTATAGTCATGGGTATATTGCGCGCGCGGCTGGCAGGCATAGGCGGTTTCTGGCTTATCGAACGCATCAATCAAGCGGCGCAATGTGCCTATCGCATCCGCGGCATAATCCATGGCGGGATGTATGTTTTTCTTGTCATAAGTGAGCGGCTGTTCAAACTCGCTTTCGCCTGCGCCCTTCAGGCGGATATAGTTCAGCTCTTCTGTCTCTCCCTGCCCCGCTTTGTCTATCGCGCCTTGGCTGAGCAAAAAGGCGGAGAGCGGGAGCTGCGGATCAAAGCCCGCTTTGACAATCGCTATAGAAGACGGCACGCCCGTTTTATAATCGGTGACCGCAAAACCGAGCGGGCCTTTCTCTATCAAGTCAGCCGTGCCCGTCAGGGTGAAGTTTTTATCTTCCAAGACATATTTAGCTTTCAGCTCCTCGCCGATAACGGCCCAGCCTCGCGCGCGGCGCGCCGCCATCCACGCCGTGGCCCGCTCAGCAATATAATCAAGGCGAGCCGCCTCTTTGGCGATGTCAAAATCCGCATAGCCTGTTTCCGCCATGGCGGCCTCAAAGCATGCGCGAAGCCGCGATTTCATATCTTTGGGCAGGGCTTTGCGGTGCGCCTTAACAAAACGCTCAAGGCCCAAATGCAGCGCATTCCCATAGTCCCGCGCCTCAAGATTTCGGTCCAGTGGGTCTAGCGCGGTCAGCCCCAATATGGAGCGCGCATAGATGGAATAGGGATCGCGTATCCATGTTTTAATCTGGGTGATGGATAGCCTGCGCCCGCGCGGCCAGCGCTTATCAACGTCGGGCATGGGCGCGGGACGCGGGGCGGAGCTCACCTCTTTGGGCGCGACATAATCCATGGCCCTTGCCCAGTCTAAATAGTGATTGCTTTTGCTAAGCTGCGCGCCCGCATCAATAGGCGCGCCTTTCATTAAAGTTTGCAGCCGCCAAAGCCAGCGCGAGGCCACAGCAGGGCCATCATCCCCGCGCTTGGCGCGGGTTAAGATAACTTCGGGATGTGCGGCAAGCTCGGCAAAGTCATGGGCGGATAGGCCAAAGCGGCGCTCTGGTAATGACAGGCCTAAAGCCTTGCGCATATTGCGCGAGAGAAAAGGCTCCACTGAGGGGGCAGCAGGCCAGACCCCTTCATTAAGTCCGCCAAGAATGATGCGATCAGCCTCTAGCATCCGCGCTTCAAGTGGGCCTAAAATGGCAAGCCTTGGGTGCATCCCAAAGCGGGGCCGCACCACGCGCCCGCGCATGAGATTGGCCATCAGCGCAGCAAAGTCAGGCAAGTTCACAGGCGGCAAGCTTTGGCCATGGGCAATAAGCCCTTCTAAAAGACTCGCCGCTTTCTCGCCCGCATCTTCAATCCAAAGCCGCGCAGCGCCCGCCGCATCAGGGGTGGCGGCCAAGGCTTCTGCAGCTTCAGTCAAGGCAATGGCGAAATTATCGACGCTGGTTTCATCAAGTTCCATAAGAGGTGCCAGCAGAGCCTTCACCGCCTCGTCATGCGCAAAAACTGGCATGACCTTATCTTTTGCGGGCAGGCGTAGCTTATGCTCAAAGGCGCGCCAATCACGCGCGAGCTGTCCAAAGTCCAGCCCCGCCGCGCTATAAGGGTGCGTACATAAAACCGCGCCCTTTATCTGGCTGTCAGGCTGCTCGGCATACTCCAAAATAGCAGCCAAAAACCCGCCCAATTTTGTCTCTTCCAATGGCTCGCCTTGGGAGTAATCGACATTGACGTCCCAGCGGCGCAGTCTTGCTTTGACCCGCCGCGCCAAGGCGGGGTCTGGCGTAATGAGCGTGGCGGTTTTATCTGGCGTTTCCAAAGTCTCGCGCATCATAAGCGCGATGGCGAGCGCTTCTTCCTCAGTTGTTTCAGCTTCAACAATGGACAGGCCATGGAGCGCCTCTTGGAAAGGATTGGCCCCATCCTCCCAGCCCTCATTAATGGACTTAATGCGCGTAGGCCAATCCCCTGTGGCCTCAGCCGAGACGAGCGCTTCGGAAATGATACGGCGGCGCGCCTTTTGGCCCTTGGCGGGCGCGCCGTGAATATGGCGCCATGGGGTAACATCCTCGCGGCCCACCCCGATAAGCTCTATGAGGTTTTTAAGTGAGTTTTGCGGATGCTGCGGCCCCACGCTCTCCCATGCCGTATCCGGCACATTGTTATTTAAGCCAGGCAGAACGACAAGCCCCTGCTCCATATGGGCCACGCACCTAATTAAGCGCGCCGAGGCGGCCAATGTCCCCGTCGAGCCCGCCACGATAACGGGATAATCAGGCGGGTTTTCTGTCCAAATCTCGGTCAGAGCATTGAGCAAGGCCACGCGCCGCGCCATAGGATCCATCTGGTCTATTTCAGCGAGGCGTTTAGGCCAAAAGTCCTGCACAATTTCGTAAAGTTTGACCGCATTTTGAAAATGCGCGGCGGCCGTTTTTTGGATGTCTTCAAGCTGCGTTATCGCCGATAAATCAGCTTCTTCCATCGCCGCATCATCCAAAATTGAAAGAAGCGGATCGGCCAGTGACAGCGCGCCTGCAACATCCAAGGGCTGACCCGAGACCGCGCTATAATATTGCATGACAAGGCGGGCGAGCTCGAACCGTCTTTGCAGCGGGTCAATAGAAGGCTTAATCAGCCCTGCCAGCTCTCCCGGTTCAAAAGGCGGCTCTTCGGGATTAATATCGGCCAGCGGGCGCATACGCGGCAAGAGGCTTGCCTGCCCAGCGCCCAATAAGCCTTGCTCAACAAAAGCATTGCCTAGCCCGCGCACCGCGCGGCGTGTGGGCAGTAAGATGAGCGCGCCGCTAAGAGGCTCCTTGTAAATGTCGCGCAGTCCCTTAGCCAGAGAGGGCAGAAAACCCGTCCCCGAAGGCATAGTATAGATATGAGGCTTATCCCGCATTTTGTGACTGTCGAAGCACGGCTTCAGCCGCGATAACCGCGCGCGGATCGCCCACATGCATCCAATAGCCCGGCAGCTCTAATCCAAAAAGTTTGCGGCGGGTCAGGCTGGCATCCCAAATTTTATTGCGCGAGAAACGCCTTATAATAAAAGGCTTGGCCAGATGGGGTTTAAAGATTTGCACTCCCGCATATACATGATTGGCGCGCGCCCCAGCGCGGCGGGTCAGCCTTGCGTCTTTGTGAATATCAAAGTCCCCTTGGCCGGCATAACCCAACGCCCAATCTGCGCGTGCGCAAAGTAAAAGCTCATCCATTTTACGCGGTGTCCACGCCGCGATGAGCTTCTCCAAGACGGGCTCAAAGGGCAGCCAAATCGCATCTATATTGCAAATAAAGATGGGCGCACGGCCCAGCAGCGGCAAAGCCTTGACCACCCCGCCCCCTGTCTCGAGCAGCGCATCGCGCTCATCAGATATTATAATCTCAAGCTCAGGCCCCCGCGCCTTAAGATGCGCCTCAAGGTGATCGGCATGGGCGTGCACATTGACGATCACGCGCTGCACGCCCACGGCCTCAAGGCGTTCTAGCATATGATCAATCAGGGGGCGGCCCGCCACTTCCACCATGGCTTTGGAGCGATCATTTGTAAGCGGGCGCATGCGCGTGCCGTGACCCGCGGCCATGACCATGGCGGTTTTTATTTTAGGTGTATTTGTCATTGAAGGGCCTCTGGGATATTACGCGCCAGCCAGCCCTTAATTGGCGCATTGATGGGATGAGATAAATCGTCTTGGAGGTGGCGCTTAACGCGCGGCAGTAGCGCGCGATATTGCGGCTTTCCGAATTTAAGGTCTGCGCGCACAGGAAAGCCTAACAGCTTCACCCCGCGCTGCACCGACAATACGGCATAGGCGGCGCGAAAATCATCATCATTTTTAAGGCCCGCCGCCTTGCAAAAAACCCCGATAAGGTGGTCTTTAAGCTCTGGCGCGACATCGCGGCGAATATCAGTAATTAATGACATCAGATCATAGGCAGGATGCACAAAGAGCGCGTCTTGGAAGTCAATGAGCCCGACCCGCGCTACCGCCTCGCGGCCCTTTAGCCAGAACAGGTTTTCCGCGTGAAAATCACGCAAAGCGAGCCCAGAACTATGGGCCTTAAGCGCGTTAAAGCTCTGGGTGAAAAGCGCGTAAATGTCCTCGCGCGCCTCTTTTGAAATATCGCGGCCAAAATCCTTGGCATACCAGTCATAACATAAATCAGTTTCTGCCAGCAGAGCCGGCGTATCATAATCCCTCACGCGCCAGCTTGCCCCGCGCGTGGTCATAACCTGCGGAAAGCTCGCGCGGTAAATAGCGGCCAGTGTTTTTACCGCCGCCTCATAAAGCGGAGCTTCTTTATTGGGGTCATCTTTAATGACATTAGCATAGACCGCGCGGCCCATATCTTCGAGCAAGAGAAAGCCAGCCTCATAATCAGCAGCCAGAATATGCGGGGCGGAAAAGCCGCGCGAAGTGAGCGCATCGGCGATACAAGCAAAGGCCTCAATATTGGGCCCTGCAAGGCGTGCTAAGGCATTATACCCTAAGGCTTTGCGCTGCTCTAAGGTCGCCCCTTCAGGCTCACTTGGTAATTCCTCGTCCTTTGGCGCGTCCATGAGGATGGCGCGAGTTTCATTCAGCTTGATCCTTGCATAGCGGCGCGTTGAGGCATCCCCCGGTATGGACTTGACCTGCGCATGTCCCCAGCCCGCTTTTGCGAGGAAATCCTTTATCTGCCCCTCTCGCTTATCCAAGGCGATCTCCAAATCCGCTTAGGCGAGCGATGCGGCCATCACCTTCAAAATCTATATGAATTGAGAGCGCATCTGCTGGCATCAAATCGCCGAGTTTGTCTGGCCATTCAATCAGGCAGACGGCCTCTTCAAAAGCATCAATGAAGCCCAGCTCATAACCGTCTTCAGGCTGTTTTAAACGGTACATATCACAATGCCAGAGCTCATAACCCGGCAAATCATAGCACTGCACCAAAGTATAGGTTGGGGACGGCACTTCGCAGGGGCCCAGCACGCTTTGAATAAGGCCGCGCGCCAAGCTTGTCTTGCCAGCCCCCAGCCCGCCTGTGAGCGCAATAACGTCGCCTGCCGCCAATATTGGGGCGAGACGCGCGCCGAGCGCAAGCGTATCTGCTTCGGTCTGTAATGAAAAACTCTGCATGCGACATTGATACGCGCTTGCAAAATGTTGGCAAGGCCTTACATGATATTGATAGAAATTAGCAGGATATAAGCATGCCAAAAATCACTTTTATCGACAATGACGGAACTTCTCGCGACGTTGAAACAAAAGCGGGCGCGTCTATCATGGAAGCCGCCGTCAAAAATATGATTCCCGGGATCGACGCGGATTGCGGCGGGGCCTGCGCCTGCGCCACTTGCCATGTCTTCGTCGCCAAAGAGTGGCTTGAGAAGCTTCCTGCTAAAGATGATATGGAAGAAAGCATGCTCGATTTTGCCGAGGGCGTTGAAGATAATTCACGCCTGTGCTGCCAAATCATCATGAAAGACGAGCTCGACGGTATCATTGTTACAACACCAGAAGCGCAATAGAGCTTCACCCCAGTGCTAACTCGCCGTGGCAAATAGCTCAGGATGGGCGCCGTCCACGGCGGCCTCTTTAGGCAAATAAACGGTCACGTGGGTGCCTTCATTTTCTTCTGATTCCAGCTCGACCCAGCCGCCATGACGCTCAACAAAACGCTGCACTAGCGCCAAGCCTAGCCCTGCCCCGCCGCGGCTGCTCTCGAAAGAGGCGAAAACCTGCGGCTGGCGCTCCGAGGGAATACCAACCCCGTCATCTTTGACCCAAAGCGTGACCCCGCCGCCCTCAGCTTTGCTTCCACCAAGCTCTATAACTCCGCCCGGCTTTGTATAGCGCAGGGCATTGGACAGAAGATTATAAATCACCTGTTTAAGGCGCTGCGCATCTGCGCGGATAATGCCGACATCTTTTGGACATTTAAGCGATAGCGATATGCGTGTATCCTCAGCCTTAGTGGCGACATAATCGAGCGAGTTTTCCAGCATGGCAAAGACATCAACATCGCCGAGCTCTAGATCCAGCACATTGGCTTCAATGGCGGCGATATCCAGAATGTCATCAATGGTTTTGGCAAGGTCTTCAGAGGCGCTTTGAATCGCAAAGACATATTCGCTTTGCTTATCATTCATTTCGCCCGCCCCGCCATTTTGTAAGAAGTCTGAATAGCCCGAAATTGTGGTCAGCGGCGTGCGCAGCTGATAGCTGACATGGCTGACAAATTCCGACTTCATACGGTCCGCCTCTTCCAGCGCGGCAGCGCGCTCAATCAGGGCAGCTTCCGCTTTGCGCGCAGAGGTCACATCGTTAAAGACAATGAGCGTCGCCCCATCTGGCAAAGGCTTGGAGAGCCAAGTGAGCATTTTAGCATCTGAGCGCGTTATTTCCCCGCTCACATGGCGGCGCACTTCAGGGTTCGGGTCTGTTGCGCGCGCCTTAAGCCCCTCCCAGAACCCCATATCATGGTAAAGCGGGGCAGCTTTGTCAGCGATGATCCCAAAACGCGGATTATCTTTCACATCCTCTTCAGAGAGGTTCCAAAGCTGCGCAAAGGCGGCATTAGAAAGACGCAAACGGCCATCTGTGCCAAACACGGCAATCCCTTCTGAGAGTTTATCCAGGGTCGCGCGCTGAACATTTATTAACGTCCCAAGCTGGCTTTTCAGCGTAACCGAATCTGTCATATTTGAGAACAGAAGCGAAATCCCGCCATGGGGGTCGCGCATACGCACAAGGCGCAAAGTGCGGCCATCGGGCAGCGCCCAAAGCTCGTCAGGCATCTCCTCTGGCCATTCCGTATATAGGGCGAGCTCACTTTGCTTCCACACCGCATAATCAGGCTGGGCAGGCAAAGTATTGCGCTCACGCAAATGATCGAGCCAGTCACTATGGGTGGGCCGATCACGGAACCAACCCTCTTCAATATCAAAGAGTGCGGCAAAGGCTTTATTATGAAAACTCATTTTCTTGTCAGAGCCGAAAATGACAATCGCCTCATCCATCGCATTGAGCATTTCATCATGGGCTTGGATATGGCGCGTTAAGGCCTCGCGCAGCCCTTCGGCCTCTGTGGCATCCATCGCCACACCCGCGGCCCCGCCAGACACAGGAAAGACCATAACCGAGGTCGATTTACGCTGCCCCCCTAAAACAATATGGCGCACATCCTCGCTGCGGTGCTGGCTTGTTAAAACGGTTTTTGATTGCTCGGCCGCTTTCTCATCTAAATGAATTTGTTGGTCGAGCACAGCGCGTACATTATCCCCGCCTACCGCGTCCACATAGGCGTCATTGACCCAATTAATTTTCCCGCTTCCAGTCATACGCCAAAGCGGAAAAGGCGCTCGGCTCATCATTTCAATAAAGGCGATAGGGTCAACCTCTGCGGTAATGCGGTTATTCTCAAAGCGCGAAATCGCGGCCCGCTCATCTTGGCCCCGAATAGAGGCATCTTCGAGCCAGAGCACAACTTGGCGTCCCGCCACGCGGCCATCGGCCTCGATGACGTTCCCCTCTGGCAGAATAATAGAAATAGAAAAAGCCTCTCCGCTACGGCGAAGGCGGGCCGTATGGGCGCGCAAAGTCTCAGTCTCTATATCCTCGCTGATTGTATTCAGATCACCTATGCCGTTTAAAATTCGCATCGCCGTATCTTTAGATTTTCCGGGCTCTGCAAAGCGTGTCATTGAGGCGAGCGCGGCCGGGGAGCCATAAATCTTAGGCGCCCCCCAATCAGAGGCGAGCTCTGCCCCATTTTCTTCCCAAACAAGAATAAGGCCAGGATAGGATCCAAAAATAGAATCAAGTTGCCCGATTTGGCGATCCATTTCAGCGCATTTTAACTTCCAGTTTTTACCCGCGCTCTCGCCCTGACCCGCCCCTCGAAAAGCCAATAGCGAGGCCAGAAGGGCCAAAATAACAGCGCCAACCGTAACAATTAAATTTATGTCGAGTGTTTCTAGCGACACAATGCTCCCGAATTCCCATATCTAATTTTGACTAGGCTTAAACTGATGCGCAGGCAGAAGAAAGCGTAGATTTGGTCGTAAATCGGCTACAAAGCCCATAAATCAGGGCTAATATCGTTTAGGCGGCTGTCTTCTCGATTAAGTCGGCAAGGTCTTGCGTGACCTTTTCAACCTTAACCGCATCATCACCTTCGGCCATGACGCGAATAAGCGGCTCTGTGCCAGAGGCGCGCACGAGAATACGGCCAGAATTGCCAAACATAGCTTTTGCATCTTCAATAGCTGTCTGCACGTGCGGATTGTCCATAGGCGAAGCGCCTGAATAGCGAACATTTTTCAAAAGCTGCGGAACCGGCTCAAACAAGCTTAGTACTTCGCTGGCAGGTCGGTTCGAGCGTTTGATTTCGGCCAGAACCTGCAAGGCCGCGACCGTGCCATCGCCCGTTGGCGAGAAATCTGTCATCAAGAGGTGGCCGGACTGCTCGCCGCCAATATTATAGCCATCTTGGCGCATACGCGCGGCCACATGACGGTCACCAACAGGGGTGCGGATAAAGCTTAGGCCTTCACCCTCAATAAAGCGCTCAAGCCCAAGATTAGACATCACGGTTGCGACAATGCCGGGGCGCGAGAGCTGACCATTTTTATGCCAGCCTGTCCCGATTAAAGCTAAAAGCTGATCCCCATCAATGATGCGCCCTTTTTCATCACACATAATTAAGCGGTCCGCATCTCCGTCTAGCGCAATGCCGATATCCGCACCGGTCTCGAGAACCTTTTGGGCCATCGCCTCGGTACTGGTAGAGCCACACCCTGCGTTAATATTCATCCCATTGGGCGCCACGCCGATAGGTATGACTTCATCCGCCCCGAGCTCCCATAGCGTGTCCGGCGCTGTTTTATAGGCCGCGCCATTGGCGCAATCGATAACTATTTTCAGGCCATCAAGGCGCATCTTGCGCGGGAAGGTTCCTTTTACAATTTCAATATAACGCGCTTGGAAATCTTCATAGCGGCGCACACGGCCCAGATTTTCGGAATCAGCCAGACCTTCTTTCCATTTTTCATCCATATTGGCTTCGATCTCGAACTCTGCTTCATCGCAGAGTTTCTGGCCGTTGGGCCCGAAGAATTTGATGCCATTATCGTGGAAAGCATTATGTGACGCTGTAATCATAACGCCCAAATCAGCGCGCAGGCGGCGAGTCATCATCGCGACGCCTGACGTTGGCAAAGGCCCACAAAGTTTAACATCCATGCCTACAGAGGCAAAACCTGCCACAAGGGCGGGTTCGATCATATAGCCTGAAAGACGCGTATCTTTTCCAATAACGACTGAATGGCGTCCTGTATTGGCTTTTTGGAAAAATTTACCCGCAGCCATGCCCAAACGCATCACATTGTCAGGTGTCATTTTACAAACATTCGCACGCCCACGGATACCGTCCGTACCGAAAAATTGTTTCTTCTTACTCATAGTCCCAAAATTCCATTCAATTAAAACCGCGCAATGCGCATGGCCCCGTGCCCAAACGCTGAGCAATGTTCTAATTCAATTGGGTTAATAGCCTTATAAAACCATGGAAATCAACGACTAATGACAGCGCCTGAATATCAAGATAACAGGAGATCCGCCCCCCTTAGAGTTTATCAAAACGCGCTTGAGTCTTTAGAGATTCAACAATTTTTTTAACGTCTTGAGCCGCGTCCAGCTTGCACACAAGAACCGCGCCATCTTTGACGATCACAGCATATCCATCCAGCCCCACCGTCGTGACAAGAGGCCCGTCTGTTTCAATCAGGCAGTTCTGCGTCGCGTGGGTCACAATATCCCCTTTAAGGGCATTGCCCGCATCGCCTTTTTTAAGGCCGTGCAATGAGGTAAAGGAACCAATATCATTCCAGCCAATGTCGCAATGAACAACAGCAGCTTTATCCGTGGGCTCCATGACTGCATAATCGATAGATTCTGACGGACAGGCCGAAAAAGCCGCTTTATCCAAAGTGCATTTTTGCCCCTCAAATTTGGCCGCTTCATAAGCTTCGCGGGCCGCCTCAACAATATCGGGATGAAATTTCTGCATTTCGTCCAAAAGTGTTTTAGGCGAGAATAAAAAGATGCCTGCATTCCATTTATAATTGCCGGAGGCGACATAGTCTTGGGCGAGTTTTAAATCAGGCTTTTCTTTAAAAGCAGCAACGCTGTAAACGCCCGGGGAAATACTCTCGCCCTGCTCAATATAGCCATATCCCGTTTCAGGGGCGCTGGCTTGGATGCCAAAAGTCACAAGATTGCCCGCCTCTGCGGCCGGCATAGCTGCGGCCACTGAGCGGCGAAACGCCGCCGGCTTAGTGACATGGTGGTCAGCGGGGGCAAGCAAAATTAGCGCCTTGGGGTCTTTAGCCTGCGCATGCAGCGCCGCGATAACCGCGCAAGGGGCCGTATTACGTCCTACGGGCTCAATAATAATCTCAGCCAGAGCGCGGCCAATATCATCCATTTGCTCCCGAATGGGGACGGCATGATCGGCGTTGCAAATAAAGACGGGAGAGTAAAAAATATCGCCAGAAAGCCGCTTGGCTGTCTCTTGAACCATTGTCTCTTCAGTGACTAGCGCAAGAAGCTGCTTGGGCATAGATTTGCGGGAAGCTGGCCACAATCTACTGCCTGCACCGCCTGACATAATGACAGGAATTATTTTCAAATCATTTCCCACATATACCCCATAGCATCAGGGTATTGATTTCGAGTTAAGCAAGGTGATTAACATTTACTTTACCGGCCTAGGCTGACCTCACCCGCGCGATATCTAAGCAAAATGCGGCAATTGGCCAGCGCGCCATCTTTGGGCGGGGCAAAACGCCAATTTTTCACCGCATTTATAGCATTTTTGTCAAAATAGCCTTCGGGCACGGAGCGCTCTGCAATAATATTTTGTGTTTGCCCCGCAGCGTCTACATCGAGCTTAATAATTACCCAGCCCTGCATTCCCGAGCTATAGCCGCGCCGCGGATAATCAGGCAGCTCAAAAACCCGCGCGGACAACGCTTCCCCGCCCAAGCAATCCTCGCTCTGGGAATAGCCCTTCACCCATGGATCGGGCGGATAGCTACTCTTAGGCGTAAAGGCTTTGGTACTGGCGCAAGCGCTAAGCCCCATAGACACAGAAAGGGCAAGAAATAGGCTTATACTTAAATATAGCGGCTTAAGCATCTTCGCCGAAACGTGAGGACACCAGCGCGTCTAGCGCGTCCAAGGCCTGCGCAGCTTGCGGGCCTGTGGCCGCAATTGTGAGGTCCTCACCGCAGGCGGCGCCCAGCAATAAAAGCTCCATAACGGATTCGGCCACCACCGTCTCAGCGCAGGTTTCATTATGACTTGTCACTGTGACTTCGGCGTCAAATTCCATCACGCATTTCATAAATTTATTGGAGGCGCGTGCATGGAGCCCGCGCTGATTACACAGCGTAACCCGCCTCGTGCGCGCAAGCGGGTCAATGCTCATCGCCGCGCTCATGTCTCGCCCGCTAATATTTTGGACGCAATGGCGATATAGCGCCGGCCCGCATCGCGCGCCTTTTCAGAGGCTTCGGCAAGATTGGCGGTACGGCGCGCCTCGGCCAGTTTGATCAGCATAGGCAGGTTAACCCCCGCCAACACCTCAACCTTACCTTCGCTCAGCATAGATATCGCTAGATTAGAGGGCGTGCCCCCAAACATATCGGTTAGCAAGATAACGCCGCCCGCCCCATCAACGCGCTTCACCGCGGCGCGAATATCATCGCGGCGGCGCTCCATATCATCATCAGGGCCAATGCAGACCGTTTCAATTTGTTCCTGAGGGCCGACGACATGTTCTGTTGCGCGGCGCAGCTCTGTAGCCAATTGGCCATGGGTAACAATGACAAGTCCAATCATGGACAACACTCTTTCGCAGTTAAACAGTATTTTACATAATCAAATATTGAGCCCGATGGAAAGCCTTATGTTGCTTTTTATGCTGCTTTTCGCTTCTGCCGCGCGCGGCGTTTTGGACTTTGCGGCCCACCGCCATCCGCCAAGCGTGGCAGCTCAATGATAAAGCGGGCCCCACTTGGGCGCGCCGCGTCCGTATCCTTGCGGTTTTCAGCCCAGATACGTCCTTTATGCGCGGTGATAATCTGGCGGCAAATGGCAAGGCCAAGCCCAGAATGTGAGCCAAATTGTGCGCCTTTGGGGCGCTGCGTGTAAAATCGCTCAAAAACGGTTTCGAGATTGTCCTCAGGAATCCCTGGCCCGTCATCATCAACCGTAATGAGGATGCGCTCGCGCGCCTGATCGTCTTGAGCCAGCCTAGCCTCAAGACGCACCTCACCATCCTTGGCAGAAAAGGTCAGGGCATTATCAATAAGGTTTCGCAGCACTTGGGCAAAGGGCGTTTCAAAAGCGCGGATAAAGACGGGCGCATCGACGCTAAGCTGCGTGTTATTGACCAGCTGAGCCTCGCCCGGCTTTCGGGTTTGTTCGTAAAACTCTGTAATACCGCCGAGCACCTGCGAAATATCAAGGGTCTGCGCCGTTTCGCGGGCCAAATTCGCATCCACCTTAGAGGCCTTGGAAATATCGGTAATTAAGCGGTCCATGCGCGAGACATCTTGCTGGATAATATCAATGAGCTTTGCCCGCTGGGCATTCGTCTTAGCCCCGCGCAGCGTATCAGAGGCCGAGCGCAGCGAGGTCAGCGGGTTCTTAATTTCATGGGCGACATCGGCGGCAAAATTGGCAATATCATCAATACGGCCATAAAGCCCTTGGGTCATCTCGCCCATCACAATGGACAAATCTCCAATCTCGTCGCGGCGGCGCGAGAGATCTGGAATAGCGTCGCGCTTGGAGCTGGATTGTGTCACCATTTCCGCGGCGCGCGCAAGCTTACGCATAGGCAAGCTAATAAATAAAATCAGCGCCAGCGAGGAAAGCAGCGCCGCCAGAAAAGCCAGCCCGATAATCGGCGCGAGGGCGCGGCGCTCCCCATTAATAATCGCGTCAACATCAGAGCTCTCAACCGTGACAACGGCGAGGACTTGCTGCACGCGCTTAATCGGCTGGCTGACCGTGACAATGAGCGAGTCGTCATCCCGGTAGCGCGCCCCGCTCATAACGTCCCCGTCCAGCGCGGTGCGAATATCGGCTTTGAGGTTACGCCGCAGGGCGTCGCGTCGCTGCGCGCGCCATGGCAGGTTATGGGCTGTTTCTTTTATCCACTGCTCTGCTCGCGCTTTAAAAACTTGCGGCTGCGGGGCGGGTTCAGGATCTTTTATAATAGGATCGAGCGAAGATATAGAGATGGTCTCGTCCAAAATCTCGCTATCGACAATCAACATGCCTTGGCGATCATGCAGGCGCACGCGCCAGTTTTCGGGCGTATTTATCCCGCGCAAAACCTGCGTGGCCATATCGACATCAAGCTTAGCCGCGGAACTGGCCCCCGTGGCGTTTTCAGACATGACTGTAGAAATTGTCGAGGCGAGCGAGCGTAGATTATCGAGCTTGGCTTCGACAAGGCCTGCCTCAAAGCGGTTCATAGCCAACGACCCCACCACCAGAATTATCAAGCCGACGAGATTGGATAAAATGATAAGCCGCGTCAGGCGCGAGCGCAGCCAAGAGCGGCGCGGCCCTTGGCGGCGCTCCCTGATTTTAATCCGCCCCATATCGGAGCCTTCCGATGTTTTAGGCTTCTTTATATTTATATCCAACGCCATAAAGCGTTTCTATACCATCAAAGCTCTTATCCGTCTTGCGGAACTTTTT